>CAUFXR010000044.1 GCA_959596515.1 uncultured Oscillospiraceae bacterium | reverse complement strand
GAATTATGGGACTTTGAACTCTTTTCCTGTTGCTCTTAGTTTGACAATTCACTTTTACGGCACTGTTTCATAAGTTCCGCAATGATTTCCGCCCGATTAAAGGGAGTGATAAAATAGAAGCCATCGGCGTGTGGTCTTAGCCTTTCCGCGATTTCCAGAGCGATTTCAATTCCGGTTTCCTGTCCTTTTTCCCGGCTCATATCGGAAGAAAATCTATTGATATAGTTCTCTGGAATTTGAATTCCGGGAACCTCATTATTCATATAGACTGCATTGCGGTAGCTGACCAGCGGCATAATTCCCACAAGCATTTTCGCTCCCATAGATCTCGCTTTTTCGACGATACCGATACGGCTTTCATCAAATATCGGCTGAGTCAGGAAAAACAAGGCGCCTGCCTTCAACTTTTTTTCCAGGCGGTTCAATTCCGCTTTGGAATTCGTTACGTTCGGATTAAATGCCCCGCCGATGGTAAAGGGACTGTCTGCAAACACATCCTGATTCATCTGGCTGATGATTTCCATCAATTTGGCAGAGGTCACGTTAAATACCGGTTTGATATATCCACGGTCCAGTTCCGGCACATGGTCGCCGGTTACCGCCAAAATCGTGTGGATGTGTTCACACTGCGCCCCCAAGAGCATAGCGCGCAGAGCGTTAATGTTCCGGTCACGGCAGCAGAAATGCGGCAGCACATCCACTCCGGTTTCCCGCTGAAGCTTAGCGCCACATACCACCGGATCCAGTTTGACCCGGGCCATAGGCGAATCGGAAAGGGTCACAATATCCACACCGCCGTCCCGCAACACCCGACAGGCCGCTAACAGCTTATCTACACAACTTCCGTAAGGAGGATCTAGCTCAGCCGCCATGACAAATTCTCCCTTTCGAAGTTTCTGGGCAAAGCGGCTTTCCTGGGGCGCAATTTTCTCTGGGCGGTCCTCCACGGCAACAGAGGTCGTAACCGGTGCCGGAGGCTCTTTCCGTTTTAGGGTCAAGCGGCTTAGAAGCTGAATATGTGTTGGAGTGGTGCCGCAGCAACCGCCGATCATATCAACTCCCAGCTCAGCGATCCTCACGGCCTGATGCGAAAAATACTCCGGTGAGGTATCAAACACCATCCGGCTTTCCTCCATCGCCGGATAACCCGCGTTGGGCATCACCAGCACCGGAATCCCCAAGTATTCCCGGCTGTAGCTTAGAATCTCCCTGGCGAACTTTAAAATATGCGCAGGCCCGCACCCACAGTTTAATCCGATTCCGTCAAACAGCTCTCTATGAGGTTTTAATGCGTCCAAAAGGCGGCGCAACGGAACACCCATCCGGGTGATACCTTCCGGGGACACCGTAAAGGAAATCAGCGTTTTACAATCTGGGTTCTTACTTTTCAGATAATTGGCTATCTGGTCAAAGGGGGAAAGCTCGGTCAGCGTCTCAAACAGAAACACATCCGCTCCCTCGGATAAAAAGGCATCCGCGATCGCCAGATATTCTGGCATCAGATCTGTTTCCTCATCCTCTCGGGGATATATTGTGGTCATATCCGCCGCCACGACAGCCCGATTTCCAGCGGCTTCTCTTGCCAGACGGTAGCCGGCCCTTACAATTTCCAGCACTTCATCCAGCGGCTGTCCTAAGCTTTTCGTATTCGCCGAAAAAGTGTTAGTTCTCAAAAACCGAGCGCCAGCTTCCACGTATTCCCGGTGAATTTCCAAAATTGTTTCCGGCCGCGATCCATTGGACCGTTCACACTCATGAATAGGGAGTCCGGTCTTTTGCGTAAAGTAGGTTCCCATAGCGCCGTCGGTAATCACAGGCCCTTTTTCTTTTAGCAAAGTATCAAGATTCATAGTTGGCTTCTCCTAGCTTTGGGATTTATGTTTCGTATACCAGCGCCTGCACAGTCTCTCTTTCGTTCCCGTCTCAAACTTGCTGAGTGGCTCTGATATCTGCTCTCACTAAACTTGTGCCGCTCCATTGGTGCGGTATCATCAACGTGTTCCTATTATACCATAAAAAGTCAAGCCAGGAAGAAAAAACTTTTTCCTGGAATTTTTATCCTAACTCATGGCAACAATACCTTTTGTAAAGGGGTGTTGTTATGCCGATTGGGAGGAAAATAGACGAAACCATCGCGATGCTGAAAAAAAGTCTGCGGGTAGAAGAAAGCTTTGACCTGATCTATCGCACCATGGCCATTGGCGGAAAAGAAGCTTGTCTGTTCTTTATCGACGGATTGGTAAAGGACGAGGTAATGGAAAAAATCATGGAGTTCTTTTACAGTGCAAAGCCTGAGGATGTCGCCGACGCTCACACATTTGTAAAAAGTGGCGTGCCATACATTGAGGTCGCCCTTTCCGATGAGGTGGATCTGATCTGCACCAACATTCTTTCGGGGATTTTGGTGCTTGTAGTTGACGGTTTTGACAAAGCTATTTCCATCGATGTCAGAACCTATCCTCAGAGGGACAGCAGCGAGCCGGATCGGGATAAGGTAATCGTAGGCTCACGAGATGGGTTTGTGGAAACTCTGGTGGCGAATACCGCCCTGATCCGCCGCAGAATTCGAAATCCCAACCTGACCATGAAAATTCTCTCTGTGGGAAGTCTTTCCAAAACCGACGTAGTGTTGTGCTACATGGATGATCATGTCGATCACGCCCTACTGAATAAGCTTTTGAAAAAGATCCAGGACGCGCCGGTGGAATCTCTGACCATGAACCAGCAAAGCCTGATGGAGGCCATACACCGAACCCGCTGGTATAACCCGTTTCCTAAATTTAAATATACCGAGCGTCCGGATACTGCGGCCGCCTCCGTTCTGGATGGAAATATCGTCATACTGGTGGATAACTCTCCCTCAGCCGTGATCGTGCCCACCAGCATTTTCGATATTATCGAGGAGGCTGACGATTACTACCTTCCCCCCATTACCGGCACCTATCTTCGACTTTCCCGATATCTGATTTCCCTATTCACCTTAATCGTCACGCCGCTATGGCTTCTGGCTCTCCAGAATCCTCAGTGGGTTCCTGAGCTGTTTCAGTTTACCATCCAAATTGAGGAACCTATCTATCTTCCAATTTTCTGGCAGCTGATCCTGCTGGAAATCGCCATCGACGGTCTGCGGCTCGCCTCCTTAAACACGCCCAGCAGCCTGACCACCGCTTTGAGCGTGATCGCCGGTATTGTTCTCAGTGATTTCGCGGTGAAATCCGGGTGGTTCAACATGCAGTCCCTTCTGTATATGGCCTTCGTTTCCATCGCCAATTATTCCCAGCCTAGCTATGAACTCGGCTACGCTCTGAAATTTTTCCGGGTACTTTTGCTGATTCTCACACTTTTGCTTAACCTGTGGGGCTTTCTCGCCGGCTTGGTTTTGATCCTGCTTTTGATGATTCTCAATAAAACCATCAGCGGAAAAAGCTACCTGTATCCTCTGATTCCCTTTAACGGCAAGGAGCTGAAAAAGAAACTGATTCGCACCAGACTTCATGTAAAGTACTGAATCCTATATTTTAGGTCATTTGATTCTCACTTCCCGTACGCATGCTTCTATTGGTAGTCTTTTTTCTTGGAAATAAAGAAGAATGCCACGAAACAAAAAGAATACCGCGTAAAACGTTAAGCCGCATTTTACGCGGTATTCTTTTCGATCAAGGAAATTGACAGCTGTCCCGGAGGGGGTTTCCCATAAAAAGCTTTCCCTCCCAGAAACAATTGAAGAAAGATACCAGCTTTTATTAATTTATTAAATAGAAAACTTTCGTTAATTTTCCAGTCACCTGTTTGTGGCTATGAACCAAAGGGTGTAAAATCGGTTATTTTGAACTCCATACCGGCAACAGTACCTCTCGAAACCGACGCGGCTTCCAGGCGCCGATGAACGCAGCTTAGCTGTTTAAAGAAAAAATCCTGTTTCTAAGAGGAATCAACTATTCGACGGAGGCGTACAACGGATTTGCCTCCCGCACCATGCCATGATATTTCTCTTTCAACTGGGAAAAGGCTATTTTTACTTCCTCTGGGATTTCCACATGGACGATGTAGTCCTTGCCAGAGGGCCCATAACCCTCTGGAGTGTCGGACAGGCGTGAGATTTCTCCCAGCAGTAAATTCAGGTACCGTTCCAGCGGCCACATTCCCCAGATTTTCCGGTCAAAAACCAGATTGGAATCTTTTCCCACCACCTTAACCTGATAGGCGGCGTAGTTAATAATTTCTACTTCTTCTCCCGCATGTTTTCGTAAGGTGGCATCCATCCGCCGTTGCATGGTGGCATCTTGGGTTAAAATAATCCGCTGGTATGGAACGCAGTTGTTTTTCAGAAGCCTTAACAGGTAAGTAATGTTATTGCCGCAATTCGTCGATTCACATTCCAGGAGATCCGCTTTCCTTCCGTAACGGTACTCTAGATAAGCCTGAAAAATCTCCGCCTCCGGCATCCCCGCGGTTTTGATTTCGGGAATTTCCCGACTCATGGCTTCCCGCAAAGTCTCTGTGGTATGTCCGGCGCCCCCCACGATCACATATTTTTGAGCGATCTGATGTTTCATCGCCTCGGCGAGCACATCGCCGCCGCATAAAATGCTCCCGCCGAAAAGGACCATCACATCGGCTTGCCGAAAACCGTATTTCCGCTCTAAAACTTCCGCTGTCAGCACAGGAATATCCCTAACTCCACAAAACGCGCCTAAGGTATTGATCCACTCCGCCGTTTTCTCCTCCATCGTCATTTTCCTTTCTTGTTTTGTTCCAACCGTTCTGATAACTTTAACGTTTTTATCGTAACACAAAAGTTTTCGAGAGACAATCCCCCTCGCTTTTAGGCGGCGGATCTGCGCTTCCTTTCTTTTCGTCTTTCAAAAGCTTTCCATTTGTGCTAAAATGTAACAAAGCCTAAAAGATTGGAGAGTATCATGAAGGAAAATTATGAACGGTGGATGGAGCGGGAAATTCAGGGCTTTCAGGCGCAAGGAGAAATTCCCCGTTTACTTCTGCATAGCTGCTGCGCTCCCTGCAGCAGCGCGGTACTGGAAAGTATCGCGCGGTATTTTGAGATCACTGTCTTTTATTATAATCCCAATATATTTCCTTGGGAAGAGTATCTTCACAGAGTGAAAGAGCAAAAACGGTTTCTGGCGCAGTTTCCTCCCGCTGCCGCTGTTTCTTTTCTGGAGGGGGACTACCAGCCGGAAAAGTTCTTTCAGCTGGCAAAAGGTCTGGAACAAGAACCGGAAGGCGGAGCAAGATGCGCCCTGTGCTATGAGCTGCGCCTGCGCCGCACGGCTGAGCTAGCCAAGGAGTTGGGTTTTCGTTATTTTACCACAACACTATCCATCAGCCCCTATAAAGACGCGGAAAAGCTGAATGCCATCGGCAAAAAGCTTTCTGAGGAATACGGGGTTTCTTATCTCTACTCCGATTTTAAAAAGAAAGACCGCTACAAGCGTTCCATCGCTCTTTCCAGAGAATATGAATTATACCGTCAAGAATTCTGTGGCTGTCCCTTTTCTCGAGAAGAAGCCAGACAGAGAAGACTGGAACAGAAATCTCCGCAAATTCCGGACTGACGACAGGCTAAAACTGCATAAGGCTTGGAAAACTAAAAAAGCAGGCGGCGAGACGATGTCTCACAGCTTGCTTTCTTTTTTGCTATCTTCTGAATATTAATATAGATGGTTCCCCAAAACGCCAATCTGTTGACGCTTCATATCCTTCCTATCGTGTATTTTCCAACTGTCTCCCGAATGGTATCCAAAAAAGCTTCCTCGCCAAAAACATTGATTTTCCAGAAAACCGCCTGGCTTCCGCCAGAGGTAATCGCAGAAAGGAAAATCCTGCCGTCATTTTGAAAAAGGGTAAGGCTCAGGCTGACCCTATTTCCTCCCGTAAAGCTGTATCTTTCGTACACTCTGATCGCACAATAAGCGGCACCGACATAAAAATCGCTTTTCTCTTCCAAGCTGGCCGAGATGCTGCCGTTGATGATTTCATCCTCTAGCTCAGATAAAATCCGGTTAAAATTTCCCTGCAGCTCACACTCAAGCTTTGCCATTCATACTCCTCCGAACAACTAGATCTTAACGAAAAGTGCCTGATTCTCCCTGATTTTTTCTCGCCAAATGCTTTCTTTTCCCTTTAAACGCAACGGATCGGTTCCAGCTGTTTTCCCTGGCAATACTCTCCACGCTCCCGGACACTGCCACACAGAGCCGTCTTACCGTTTTCAAGGGTATGCAACAGTTTTTTCAGCCTGATACGCTTTCCATATCGTACTCAGCGTTTCCAGGCGGCAGGTACCGCCAACATCAGCATGGGAAAGATTTCCAACCTGCCAATAAGCATATCCAAGCTTAGCACCAGCTTACTGCCCGGGGAAAAACTCGCGTAATTCCCCATTGGCCCTACCAAATCCAGGCCAGGGCCGATATTGTTTAAACATGCCATCACAGCGGTTAAGCTTGTCTCCATAGAAAAATTATCGATCGCGATCAGCAGTAAAGAAGCAATCGATATGATTGTGTAAACCGTCAAATAGTCATGAACGCCGTACACTACATCGTCGTCCACCTTGGCGCCGTCCACATGAATGGTGGAAACCGACCGAGGCCGCAGCATTTTTCCGATATTCCGTTTGGCCTCTTTAAACAGGATCAACACCCGGATCGACTTGATTCCGCCGCCGGTACTTCCCGCGCAGGCGCCAAAAATCATCAGAACCACTAAAATGGTTTTGGAAAACATCGGCCACTGATTGAAATCCACCGTGGCGAAACCGGTAGTCGTCATTACGGAAGATACCGTAAACGCCACATGGTGAGCCGCTGTTCCCGCATTCCAGTCGAACTGCGGGAGGACGTTCCAGGTGATCAAAAAGATCGCCCCGATCATAGTGCCTAAATACAAGCGCAGCTCCTGATTTCTGAAAACTCTTGAAAACTGGCGCAGCAAAAGCAAATAAAAAATGTTGAAATTTATGCCGAACAGAGCCATAAAAACAGTCACTACCCCTTGTTGAAAGACGGTGTAGCTTGCCATACTGTCGTTTTTAATGGCAAATCCGCCGGTACCCGCGGTGGCAAAAGATGTGGTGACACTGTCGAACAGAGGCATTCCTCCAGCCAAGAGAATAAGTATCTGAACCATGGTCAAAGCAATATAAATTCCATATAGAATTTTAGCGGTCTCGTGAAGCTTGGGCGCGAGCTTTTCCACCGAGGGCCCTGGGCTTTCCGCCCTCAGCAGATGTACCAGGGTGCTTTTCCCCCTCATGACGGGGATAACCGCCAGCAAAAACACCAAGACACCCATACCGCCCAACCAATGGGTAAAACTGCGCCAGTACAGCACGCTCATTGGTAAGGCTTCCACATCCTGTATTATACTGGCTCCGGTAGTGGTGAAACCGGAAACCGTTTCAAAAATACAATCGATAAAGTTAGGAATCGCTCCGCTGATCCAAAAGGGAAGCGCTCCAAAAATGGAGACAGCGATCCACGCCAGCGACACAGTTAAAAAACCATCTCGGGCGTAGATTTCCTTTTTTCGCACCCGGAAAGCCACCGAAAGCATACTGACGCCGCACATAGCCAGGATCGCAAAAATAAAACCTATCAATGCGGGATATTCTTTTTGTACTATCGCGATAATTACCGCTGGAATCATCGCCACAGCCTCGATCCTTAAAATCTGACAAACCAGATACAGAATCATTCTGCGGTTCATAACAATCCCTTCTCCTCGTCTAAAATATCATTCAGGTCGTTGATGAACCGATCCGCTATGGTTACCACAATCACAGAATCCCCTTTTTCGATAATATCATTACCAGAGGGGATGATAATTTTTCCCCGGTGATTAATGCAGGATAGCAGAATGTTGGGCTTCAGTTTAAGCGCGGAAAGTTTTTTCCCCAGTCCCCGGAAACTTTCTGTCGCCCTGAATTCCAGCGCCTCCGCTTTTTCATCTACGATCCGGTGCAGGGCTACAACGGCTCCGCCGGTTCTATTTCCCATAGCTCTGACATAACGCACAATATCGTTGGTACACAACTCTTTAGGGCTGACCACGCAATCAATTCCCTTGTCCTGGAAAACCTCAGTGTATTCCGTACGGTTGATCTTCGTAATCACCTTAGGCACTTTCAGATAGTTGGCATACATGGATACAATTAGGTTTTCCTCATCAATATCCGTTAAAGTCACCACCGCGTCGGTCTGTCCGATGCCTTCGGAATCCAAAATAGATCGGTCGGAGCCATCAGCAAAGATCACCGCGGCCTTAGGCAGTAGCTCCGCCAACTGCTTGCATCGCTCCTTCTGAATCTCAATCAGCTTCACATCCACACCCTCATCGATTAGGGCCATCGCTAAATAAACCGCAATACGGCTGCCGCCGATGATCATAACACTTTTAATCTTTTTCTGACCTAAATGTAGACTACGGATCAATCGTGCCAGATCGCCGGAAGAGGCCGTCACATATAGCTTGTCCCCAGCTTGCAGACGGAAACTACCATCCGGGATGACAACATCGTTTCCTCGCTCTACGGCGCATACCAATACCTTGACCTTTACCGCATGGTAAAGCTCTGAAAGAAGCTTGCCCGCAATGTGGCTTCCCTGCCGGAGCACTACTTCCACAATTTCCACCCGGCCCTTCGCGAAAGCATCTCGTTTCAGGAAAGACGGGAATTGCAGCAGACGGAAAATTTCACTGGCCGTGGCCCGTTCAGGGTTGATCATCAGATTTAAACCCAATTCATCCTTCAACAAAAAGAATTGACCATAATACTCCGGGTTACGCACTCTGGCAATGGTATGGCTGCATCCCAGTTTTTTAGCCACAATACAGCACAGCAAGTTAATCTCATCTGCGGAAGTGGCGGCGATCATCAAATCGCTTTCTCCCACATTGGCCGTGCGCTGTACTACCGGAGACGCACCGTTGCCATGTACCACCTGGATATCCAACATCTGTTGGGACTCTTTCAGCACCATTTTATTGCTGTCGATCACTACAATATCATGGTCCTCCCGGGCCAGCTGCTGAGTTAAGGCAAATCCTACCTTACCGTCACCTACAATAACAATTTTCATAATACAATCTCCAATAATCCCACAAATAATCAAGCATGAAAAAAAGCAAAAAGCGTTCCACTTTTTGCCAAAAATTTTTCATTGTTCCCGCTTCATCCAAGTTATAATGCAATCTTAGCACAGAAACCAAAAAGTAGCAAGAGGTGCGGTAAGAAAGATTCCCGTCAAAGGGATTTTCTACTCCCCCTATGGGTTTTATTTAACCAAAAGCTTTCAAGACACTTCTGGGGAAAGAGAAGAGAAGGAGAAGGAGAAGAAAAACGAAAATGAGCGAGAGAAGAAGCAAAAGGAAGAGGAAGAGTGGGATTAACAATAAGGCAAAACAAAAAATGAACAAGCTATCTTTCTCGGTTGACTCTCCAGATTGCATAGGCCTTATAAAGCTCACTGCCAATCGGTATCTTAGCACACTGATTTCTTACGTCCTTTACGTGTTCTGAAAGCCGCAGTCGGCCGCCTCTCCAACCATAAAAAAGCTTTTGATCGCTGGTTATCCGGAAACAACGGTCTGCTTCCCGCGCTTTTAAGGCAACTCTTAGGGTTCGTTTCTCGGTTTTTCTTCTGGCGTTACAGATGGTTACTCAGTAAAAAACAAAAACTGAAAGAAAATTTTGTTTCTCTTTCAGTCCCTGTCTGTCAGGATATAAAGCCGTTGAAAACCTGATGTTAACTTTTATATGAGATCAATCATTACAAGCTCTGGACGATTATAAAACCTGGGGATTCTTGTAGACTCTCTGGCCAGTCCTCGGCTGACTATCATCGTAGTCTTTTCTTCTTCATACTCACCGCCCGCGTATCTTGGAAAAAAGCCTTGGTTGGGGGCGTAAAGCCCATTTAAGATTCCCGGGATTCTGAATTGACCTCCGTGAGCATGTCCGCAAAGCGCCAAATCAAAGCCTTTTGCGGCGTAAAGCTCAAAAAATTCCGGCCGATGGGAAAGGAGTATCGTATAATTCCCATTTTGAGAAGCCGCTTTCACCTGATCAATCTGCTCAAAAAAACGTGTAGTGTCTCGTTCAAGATCCCCGGAGGCGATCAGAGACGCCTCCGGATCGTCAACGCCGCAAAGATTGATGCCTGTGCCATGGATCCATACGGTTTCGCAAGCGCCGGAAAGTCTGTGAACGCCACATTCCTTAAGAATATCCATTTTCACGGAAAAAGCTTCTCTGCCGCTCCAATATTCATGGTTCCCGGTCACGTAATAACACGGATACTTTTCCCTAATTCCCTGTAAGAACCGCTTTGTATTGTCGTCAGAAAGCTCGTCGTCAAAAATATCCCCGACCATCAAAACCAGGTCCGGATTTTCACCTTCTATGGCGTCTATCAGCTCTTGCTGATTTTCCCCGTATCCGCAGGAATGAAGGTCCGCGATCAGCGCAATGCGGACAGGTGTTCCCTCGACGTCAGATTCTACCGTATAGCGCTGTATCTTCATCGCATTATTAAAACCAGGGATGATCAGGCATGCCAATGCCACAAGGATAATCGGAATAATGATTTTTCTTTTCTTCATGGCGTAAACCCTCTGAGAAGCCCGTCGCTGGGGTGTTTCACCGTTGTATTCCCGGATTATAAAATGACTTTCGCTCAATAAACCACCAGACGGCCTGTGAGATAACAACGAAACCAGACCAATCTTTTGGATAAACAAAATGCAGCGGGCCGTCAGAGCAAGGCCGATGCCTTGCTTCGCCGCCGGTTCCGGTTTTCGCTGGACTCCCGAGGCGCATGGGGTTATTCCCAAACAGGCTGTTGCCAGGCAAGTCACCAGAAAATCATCTAAGAGTTTCACCGCAACACATCTTACCAAGCTGTGTTTGCTCAGTGAAAGCCACCCTAAAAAACAAATTATCTGGCAGTTTTTCCGCTGTGATTCGAACTCTGCCCGGAACTGTATTCCAGCGTTATAGTTTCAGCCGCTTTTTCAGCAAATCGGGAGAAGCGCTGTGGAGCAGTGCTTCCTCAGATGAAATCATTCCCTGCTCATACAGCCGCAGCAGGCTGGTATCCATACCCACCATTCCCTCTCCGCTGGATGAGAAAATAGCGGAATCGATCTGATGTGTTTTGGATTCCCGGATCATAGTCCGAATTGCCGGATTGCACAGCATAATCTCAAAAGCCGGAACAACCTTTCCGTCCTTACAGGAGATCAACTGCTGGGACACCACTGCCTGCAAAACCATAGAAAGCTGTACACGGATCTGTCCCTGTTGACTGGGAGGGAAGGCATCCACAATACGATCAATGGTATTGACTGCGCCCAGGGTATGGAGAGTAGAAATTACCAAATGACCTGTTTCCGCGGCGGTCATGGCGATACTGATGGTTTCGTAATCTCTCATTTCTCCTAGAAGAATGACGTCGGGAGCCTGCCGCAAAGCGGCCCGCAGAGCCACGGCGTAGCTTTCTGTATCGATAGAAATTTCCCGCTGGCTGATGATGCTTTTCCCGTGCCGATGCAGATATTCGATGGGATCTTCCAGCGTTACCACATGGCTGTTTCTGGTCTGGTTGATCCGATCGATGATACAAGCCAGAGTGGTGGATTTCCCCGATCCGGCGGGACCGGTCACCACGATCAATCCCTTCGGCCGGTCACCCAGTTTGAGGATAATTTCCGGAATGCCGAGCTGCTTCGGATCAGGCAGACTAAAAGCGATCACCCTCACCACCGCCGCCAAAGAGCCTCTTTGGCGGTACACACTGGCGCGGAAGCGGGAAACTCCCTCTAAAGAGAAGGAGAAATCGTCATCACCAGTTTCCAGCATTTTATCCGGGTTTCGCTTTGCGAACCGATACAGGTCCTTCACGACCGTTTCCGTATCCTCTGGCATAAGCCGCTGATCTGACTGCCGCTGGATCTGATTATTCACTTTATAGGATACTGGAAGGCCTGCTACGATAAAAATATCCGAAGCGGAAGCTTGCGCCGCCTGTTTTAAAATTTGTTCTGCTTCCATAATCAGTTCCCCCCTTATTGCAACAGGTTCAGAGTTTCACCGTCGGACGCTGTTTCCTCTTCTACCTGAGTCTGCCAGCGCATCCGATCCCATTCTCCCGTAAAAGTCCCCTTTTCAGACAATGCCAAGGAAATTTGGACAAAAAGGCTTTTGCTGTCATTAATCGGCACCTGGTAGGACGCTACCGCGGTGTTTTCTTGATACTCAACAGAGACGCCATCAGCCTTCAGGGAGTCTTCCCAATCAGGCTCTGATTGCACTGTCATCAATACTTTTTGCAAAATCTCCTCCGCCCTGGCGTCGGCCTGGTAATATTCCACGGAGGCTTGGGCGTTTTTCTCCGCCAAATTCCGGTCCGCATTCGCGGAAACCAACGACAGGGCCGCCAGGGTCGCCAAACACAGGACCACAAAAATCGCTAATATGGATATTCCACCGGCGCCGATACCGGCCCCAATTTGCTTCTCTTTCATATCGCTCACCAACACTCCACGTCCGCTACGGCTGTACTGTTTTCGCCTCCAAAGCGTGAATCTCCTGACCACCTTTCAGTACCTGGATCTCAGCTGTCAAGAGCCCCTGTTCCTCCGTTAGGTAAATTCCGACCTCGTAAACCGGGGTTCCTTCTCCTTGGGACAACTTTTTCCATTGTCCGTCATAGTAAATCCGGATCGTATTTCCATCCCGATAGCCACCTAACAGCTTTTCAAGCTCCGGAGAATCCCCCTCCGCTTTGATGGTTTCAGCGGCTGTCTGCGCCTCCATCACGCCTTTGGTAAGATCTGAGCTTTCCACGCTGATCAATTTGGCTTTGGCAAACAGATTCATGCACACACCGGCGCAAATCGAAAAAAATACAATTATTATTAAAATCTCAATAAAGAAAAGCCTGCTCTTGGATCTGGACCGCTCTGTCATGACGTCACCTCCAAGTTTCCGCTTTGAAAGCATACGGCACTTTCATAAACCCGGTCTTCCGTATCTGTGGCAATGATCCGCAACAACCGGCTGTCTGGGATCTCCAGCTTCAGATCGTTCAGCTCCATAATCGGCTGACCGCTTTCCGGCGTAATTTCCGTTCCCTGCTTCACGGTAACCTCCCGCAGACTGCCGTTATACAAATAAGACCAGGTCTCATAAACCTCGCCGCCGATCTCCTCGGAAAACACTAACGCGGGCTCTCCGCCGACCTCCCTCACCGCTACGCCGTTTTTCCGGTCATTCTGACGCACTTTCTCTGTCAGATACGCCACCGTGCCCCGAGCGCTATAATTGGCATCCATCTCCTGGGAAATACCCTGGTATACATCCGCTCCCTGAATAACCACCAGCAGGGACAGCACAGTAAACAAGCAAAACAAAGATAATACGAAAATTAAATCCGTGGTGTGTCGGTTCCGTATCACAGAGATTCCCCCTTTCGTGAGTTTTTCTTTCTGCGGCTTTACCGGCGGCGCAAATCCTACGTCAGCTTTTTTCTGTATTGTACCGTGAGCTCAAAATTCCTTTTCCCGGTTTGATTTTCCGGCATAAAATCGTCCTAAAAGCACAGAGCTCTCCGGGTCACTTTTCCTCAAACACCTGAATTTCCGGCATTAGGTTCGATCCCTCCAGCCGGTAGTGGTACACATAATGCTCGCGGTCCAAAATCAGACCGTAGTTTTCCTCTAAATAGTCTAAATTAGGGGGATATTTCCCCTCGATGGCATAGCACTGCACCGTAGCCCGGATCACCGACTGTTCAGCCGTCTTCAATCGTTCCTGGGAAGCGGAGCGGGAAACGTTTCCCACACCGTAAATCACAAACCCTACGATGATCATCACGGATACAATAGACAACAAAAGCCCCCAGGAGAACCGCTTCTTTTTCTCGTAGGACACAAACGCTTTTTTCATTTTTGTTCTCCTATCCAATGGCGGACATGATCCCCATCAGCGGAAGCATGACAGAAAGCAAAATCATGCCAACGATCAGAGAAAGCACCGCCACCAGTGTTGGCTCTAGCGCGGCAATCAGGGCGCTGAGCCGTCGGTCGACCTCTTCCTCATATTGTTCCGCGATCTGATGCATGACCGTATCCATACTGCCGGTTTGCTGGCCGATTTTCAGCATTTTGCTGTGAAGAGCGGAAAAAAGTCCTGTTTCCACCGCCGCCTCAGCGAAGCTGACTCCGGCGTCCATGCGTTCTTTCATCCGCTGTATTTTTTTCTTGGTGCCCGGATGCTCCATCAGCCGCTCGGTCATTTCCACCGACTGGTCCAAATCCAGGCCAGAGCTGAGCATCAGCGCCATGCCGGATGCGAACCGACCGGAATCCACAGCCCGGCTGAGCCGCCGGAAAAGCTTTCCTCCCAAAGCGGAAAAGAATGCCTTTCCCTTTTTCGTTATCCGGAGGAAGGCCACCGCCGCGATCACAATTATAAGAACCGTCACGATCCATATGGCATATTGGCTGATGCCTCTGCCGAAGCTCATCAGTCCCTGGGCAAACTGGGACATTTCACCGCCCAGTTGCTCAAAGACCTGCTGGAATACCGGAAGCACCTGAATAATAATTACCAGGATAACCGCCACCATCATGACAATCATCACCAAAGGGTAAACCACCGAACTTCTGATATTCCTGGAAATCGCGTCATTTCGCTCGTAGTAAGCCCGCAGGGATTCCAGCACCTCTTCCAGCTTGCCGGATGTCTCGCCGATTTCCACCATAGTCACCATATAGTCCGGAAACTCTCCCGATTCCTTTAACGCCATGGCAAAGCTGCCGCCGGCCTCCATCACATCGGTCAGCTTTTCGATAATCTCGCCGCCCCGGCCGTTTTTGTCGTCCTCCGCCATAATCAAAAGACCTTCCTGCAGGGAGATCCCCGCCTTCACAATCAAGGAAAGCTGGCCGCAAAACGCGGAAACCTCACTATTAGAAAGTGTTCTTCGCTTGTTCATCCTTGGTTCCCTCCCTAATCCGTCGTATGACAAAGCGGCGGCCAGAAAATCCCGGCCTATTCCGCTCAGTCGAAATTTGGCTTTGCCAAGCGTCTGATATCACAAATAACTTTGCCATCGGCGCACCTTCGCCTGTTCAAAAATCAATAGTAATAAAGGTCATGATAGTTGCTGCCATCCCCCACATATTCTGAGGCACTGCCGCCCGAGGCGGCAAACGTGGGATCCATGCGCACCCAGCTTTTTCCATCAAAATAAATGATATTGTCGATCCATCCCACACCGTCCAGATATACGCTGATCCAAGCGTGGTAAAGTTCGCCGGCATAGCCTACTACCAGCTTGGTGGGAATACGCTGAGCCCGGAGCATGGCCGTCATCAGCGCGGCATAATCAAAGCAGATTCCCTTTTTGGTGCTTAGCGTCTCATCGATATCCGGCAGATATCCGCTTTGCACCGAGGCAGCCTTGTCAAAATCATACTGGATATTCCCGATCACGTAATCGTAAATCGCCGCGATCGCCTCCAGATCATCGTTGGCGTTCTGCACCAGTATTTGGCTTTCCTCGACCGCCTTGCTGTCCTCTGTGAATTTTACATACTGATTTGGATATAAAAATGGGGTCAGCTGGTCCTTTAAAGTGACCTGGCAGGTCCCTGCGAACGCCTGAGAATACCGGTTACCCTCAATATTTTCATTGACAGTGATCTGGTATTCCCCGTCTCCCCTGGAAAACAGGAACACGTCACTTTGGCCCGTCTGAAGGTTGTAGGTATATGCCGTTCCCTCATCCGGAACATATTTGATTTGCAGCTTTACCTTGGGGTTATCCCCATGATAGGTCACTGTCATATAACCGTCGGCTTTATTGGAAACGTCGATGGTAACCACCTCGTTCCCCAGGACCTCCGTTCCCGGAGCCGTTGGCGTTAACACCACTGGCTTAGGGTCTCGCTGTCCGCCTGGCTCTTGGCTGGAGCCGGACGGCACAGAAACGGAAGAGGAATCCGAGACGCTCTCTTCGCTTTCCGCTCCGCCGGAAGGAGGATCCTCTCCCTGGCATCCGCAGAAAAAAGCAAAGAGAAGAAAAACAGTGAGCCATAACGCCGCTGCTTTTTTCATACGTTTTTTCATCCGCTCTATCTTCTCTCTTTCAAACAAGAAAAGTACCATCACAACCGATAACGCCGCAGACGCGGCTCTTCGAAAACAGGTCTACAATTAAAGTATAAACAACAAGGGAAATAAAGTAAAGAATAAACTTTTCCCTTTTTCAAAAGTGTAAGCGCCCAGTCTCAAGGCGGCATAAAAACATTTTATGCCGCCAAAGGCCGTTCTCAACGATTTTCTTCTCACCCCTGTGAACACAACAATCGTCAGACTCGGGCCACCCTCGACTGGGCGCTTTCGTAAATCGTGAAATCAGTAAAGGACTGTACCCATCGCGTCAACCAGAGCGGCGCTTCGGGTGGCGGAAATATTATTGCACAAAATGACATCCTGAATTCCCTTTTCCGCGACCAGCTGGGAAATGGAGCCTTCCCAATAGCGGTAATCCACTACGTAAACCGTTTGGTAATGGGAGACCAGGAAAGGTACAAAAGCGTTACCGAACGATTCCTTGACCACCACACAGGCTGATTTATCCTTTTTATTGGGATTGTTAATCACGGAGATCGGCTGATCACCGCCAATAAAGCAATTATACTTCAGGCTGGAGCTGTAATCCGTAGCGTCATAGACGATTTTCCATTCCAAAATACTCCCGTCACTCTGAGTACAGGTAATATCATTGGTGTCAGGCGGAATGTACGCCACCACTGTATCAGGATTTTGCTCCAGCGTCGGGTTTTTCTCCGTATCCGAATAGAACGAGCCCAGAAAATCCGGAAATTCCACTTTCTCGTATTTGGATAAGGGCAAGGGCTTAACGCCCTTTGCCTTGGCGAACTCCTCGTAGGCGTAGTAAGCTCCCAAAGCTGTCCAGTGGTGATCGGTACGGAAATACAGATATTCGTCATTATGGGCCATCAGGGTATCATAGATATCGATCTTCTTTGTCTCATCTACCATAGAGCCATACATATAATCAATAGCCTTTTTCTGATCGTCCGTATTAAGACCTGCCCTGGTGGATTCCGGCAGCATAATATCAATGCTGGTCGGCACGATCATATCATATACGGTAGCCTTGCCCTGCAGCTTCTGAGTGATATCATTGACCGTGGAGGCATATTGATCCGCGACCTCCAGGTTGAAATTATAGTACTCAAAAGCGCTGTCGCCAGCCAGCAGAACAGCATTCAGGGTGGTGGTAGGAATTGGCTTTTCCTCCTTACTGCTGGCCTCAGAGGAGCTATTTTCAGCGGAAGACACGGAGGAGGTCTGAGACTGCGAAGGCTCACTGGAAGATCCGCTGGAGGACACAGTTGGTTTTGCCGGTTTGTCTGGAATAACGTCACCGGTGGTCACCTCACCGTGAACCGTAGCCGGATGGATGCCATAAAGGTTCTTGAGCCGGGCGTTCGCGCTGGTAAAAGCGTCCCGAAAGGGAAAGGTATCGGAAAACCACAGATCCACCTGTTTAAAGTAGCTGCCATCCACCAAGGCCTGAAAGCTGAATTCAGGGAACTCAGTCAGTTCCCGCTTTTCCACCACCGATTCCGTTGGCCGCAGGGGAATGATCAGCGCGATGATGCCGAACACCAGCATCATCATAAAAAACGCCCCTATTTTCACATTGGATACTTTCCGTCTTTTGCTGCTTGGCAATTTATATTTTCTTTGAACTCGGGTTCCTCTCGCCATGAAAAAGCCTCCTGATCGCCGGATATTTCAAAAGCCGGCAAACTATAAAACAACGAACAGCACTTAAAAAGCTTGGCGCTAAAATCTATTCGCGCTGAACTGAAAACAGATTTTATCTTAAAATTGGAAATAAAGGAAGGGATTATAACTATTGCCTACCAAGCTCATCGTGGAAATCAGCAGAAGCACTAAGGGCATTACCACCTGCACCACGCTGTTGACCCGAAACCAGGTCGCCGATCTGTTGGACGCCACAGTGATAACCCGTCCGATATTGCGCACCACCGGTGTAACCGCAATGACAGCGACCACTAGGAAAAAGATGTAATTGAGCAACGTGGTATTGGCTTCAAAGGTAGTCCAAGGATTTCCGTTCTGGCAGAACATTCCCTTAAGCACGACCCCAATCAGCGCCATATTTTTAAACCGGAATAAAATCCAGCCAAAGTAAACCACGAGCAACAGGTAAATGTGGGACACAAACCCGGGAAGCTTTGCGAACACCTTGTTCAGGAATAGCCGTTCCAAAGCGATGAAAACAAAGAAATATAATCCCCACAGGACAAAATTCCAGCTGGCGCCGTGCCACAAACCGGTCAGTGCCCAAACCACGAATAAATTCAGAATTGTTCTTCCTAAGCCTTTGCGGCTGCCACCCAGGGGGATGTATACATAATCCCGAAAAAACGAACCAAGCGAGATGTGCCATCTGCGCCAAAACTCCGAAACAGTGGACGACAAATAGGGATAATTAAAGTTTTCCTTATAATGAAAACCGATCATCAGGCCCATACCGATGGCCATATCGGAATAAGCGGAAAAATCCAGATAGATTTGAAGCATGAAGAACAGCACGCCCATCCACAGAATCACCGCTGGTTTGGAGGAAAGGGCTGCGGCATTTTGGCTGAACTTAGTCACGTCCGCCACAGCGGCGTCTGTCAGGATAAACTGATCCGCCAAAAGGCCACAGGTATTGGCCAGCACTGCCTTTTTCGCGAGTCCGGCCACAAACCGGTTGATTCCCCGGGCCATTTCGCTTCGGTTGATCTGCCGGTATAAAATCTCCTCGGAAATATCCTTGTATCGGACGATCGGTCCGGCAATACACTGATGGAACAGGCTGGTATAAAGAAGCAGGCGGAAAAAGTGAGTCTGCGCTTCCACCTCTCCCCGATAGACATCCACCACATAGGAAAGCAGCTGAAACGTATAAAAGGAAATACCAATCGGCAGTAAAATTTGGGGTACTACACTGGGCAAACCGAATAGATCGTGAGTCGTGCCTAAAATCAAGGTGAGATATTTAAAAATCCCCAGCAGAGTCAGGCTGCATACACAGGCACCTATTAAGCCTACTTTAGCCAGCTTTTGGCCCCGATATTTCTCGATCATCAGTCCGAAAATCCAGTTGATCAGAACCATTCCTATCAATAGAGGAACATAACGCGGCTCACCCCAGGCATAAAAAAACAGCGAAAATCCTATTAGTATTCCGTTTCTTACATGGATGCTTTTCGCTAAAAAATAACAGATTAAATTAAGAGGCAAAAAGAAATAAAGAAAAAATAAATTGGAAAATACCATCCGCCAAACACTCCAAGTCTATACTCAAACCCAAATGGATTTTTATTTACATAATATCTTTGGTGTTTATAGTTTACTCTATTACGTCGAAGCCTGTCAACCGATTAGCGGACATTTTACAAAAGTGTAAAGATTGTTTCATTTTGGTAAAAAGATAAGCGTAAAAACTTTTTCTCATCAATCAAGTATTGGAAAGTTCCACCTATCCGTCGATAATTTTGAACACCAACCGCAGCAATCGCCTGAAAAGGGAAAGTCCGTCCTTATTCAGGCGGATTCCACTATCCTTCGCAAAAAATGATCGGCTGGCTGTCTACTTAATTCCTACCAAAATGGAATTCAGCTATCTGATTCCCATCGTTTTAACCTCCTTGGGTTTTTTCAGCGCCGGAAGTTCCCATCGTTTCCCTAAATCTCAAGTAGGCTTTTAGCCATAACCACCGGTTCCGCTGATCTTGTTCACACAGTGAATTGTCAAACTAAGAGCAACAGGAAAAGAGTTCAAAGTCCCATAATTCC
>CAUFXR010000043.1 GCA_959596515.1 uncultured Oscillospiraceae bacterium | reverse complement strand
GAATTATGGGACTTTGAACTCTTTTCCTGTTGCTCTTAGTTTGACAATTCACTTCGATTTTAACAGAAAGAGGTCAGCATAAAAAAGGCTTCATTTCTCCGATATAATGTTCCTGGTCCTGGATAAAATCCTTCGCCAGCGCCCGGACTTCAGGAGAGATATCCGGCAGCTCATTTAGCTTTTTCGTCATGCTGACTATACTCATCGTACTGCCGTTGATTACCATCTCCGCGATGTGAGAGGCGTCAGTATCCAGCATGGAATTCAGCTGTATGGAACTCCAGAGCATCGCCTTCTCCATCACGCTGCTTTCCTCCGGAATTTTATGATTGGTAATCAGCATATTCTCTGCCTTTTGGGCTGTTTGGGAAAAGCTTCCGTATTGGCTGGTCAATTTGCTTTTCAGATCTGTGTCCTTCGTCTTGTCCATCACCAGTTTTGTGGCGTTCATACCCATTTTCGCGCCTTTAAAGACCTCTTCCAGCATCTCTAAGTTTTGTTTGCTCAC
This sequence comes from uncultured Oscillospiraceae bacterium, assembly GCA_959596515.1. Lineage (GTDB taxonomy): Bacteria > Bacillota > Clostridia > Oscillospirales > Acutalibacteraceae > Clostridium_A. The sequence goes on along the minus strand of CAUFXR010000043.1, from coordinate 20,805 downwards.
TTTGTTTCCTCCTGGCCAAAAATAGCGGTCTTCCGCCTATGAATTAGTTTGCTGCTTTTCTCTTCGGTTATGTAGCCATGGAGAATTTACCTGTTTTTGACAAGAGATCCGGACTTTCAGATGGCAGCCTCGTGAGGTCCCGTAGGGATTTTGAGTTTTTTCATCGAGGGCTTTCTCTTGAAAGGACAAAGCCGTCGGCAACACCAGCCTCTCGCTTCACAAATGGATTTTTCGTATATTTTCGTACACTTTTTTGCGGATTTTGCGGATTCCTTACTAGAAAAAGCCGGCAGATTGTTAACTATACGCGTCTATTTCCATCGTCTTTTGTCTTTTCGGTTTATCTATCAGATCTGCCGCAGCTTTCCCTTTTTTACTTTTTCAGTCGAGATTGCTTGCTGTACTGGCTTGGAGAGACCCCTTTATACTTTTTAAACACTCTGGAAAAATAAAGCTGATCGGAAAAACCGGTAGAATATGCCGCCTCACCTACGGAAAGGTTAGAGGATTCCAGCAGCAGGCTGGCCTTTTGGATACGATAACGCGTGAGGTATTCGTTAGGCGGCACGGAAATGTGCTTCATAAACAGCCTGTACAAATGACTGCGGCTGATTCCCACATTGGCGGCAATATCATCGACATCGATGTTTCGGGAATAATTAAAATCGATGAACAAAAGGGATTTTTTCACATACTCGTAACCGCTTTTTTTCTCCTGGATATTCGGCGGCCGGCGGTCCATCATCGCCGCCAGAAAAGAAAGAAGGCCCGCCTGCATTCTCGCTTGGTCGCTGGGGCGGTTGCCGTTAAGCTTATAAATGTTTAAAATCTTTTCCCGGTAGAGGCTGTCCTTGTCATAGTGAAAAATCGGCTGTTCCGCCGACAGTCCCGCTTCGCAAATCAAGCGCTCGGCGTCTGTGCCGTTGAACCCTACCCAATAATATTCCCAAGGATCTTTTTGATCCGCCCGATAGGTAATTAAACGGTTTGGCACCACCAAAAAACCGTCGCCAGCAGACAAGGAATACTTACCGGAACCACTGTCATAAACTCCCTTGCCCGAGGTGATATAGTGGATCAAGAAGTGGTCCCTTACCGCCGGGCCCCAGGTATGGCCGGAAGAACATCTCTGAAAACCACAGTTGTAAACTGCCAGTCCCAATCCCTCACGATTAGACAGCCAAACTGAATGCTTAAACGCGTCGCTCGCCAAACCGATCACCCCTTTTCCAACAAAAATCACAGTATTATTATAATCGTTTCGGAAAAAAATAGCAACGGAAACACCAAGCGGCAATAAGCACTAAAAAAATATTTTTTCAAGGGTTTCTTTATGAAAAAAAGATAATTTGTTAAAATTCTCACAGGATACGGATTTTTTCGCCTAAATGCGATTGAAAAAAATTGAAAAACGCGCTATAATAGCACAGTAATTAAAATCCGGAAATTTGGCGATTTTTAGTCTAAGAGCCGGAAAAGCGAAAATTTTATAGTAAAGGGTGAACATTATGGAGAACATGGAAACGGCTCTGGTTGTTCTGGTCACAGGCCTGGTTGTTGTATTTGTTGCGCTGATTTTGATGATTACCATTATCAAAATCTATGGAACTTTGGTCTATAAGGCACAGAACGGCAATGCGCAGAAACGAGCCGCAAAAGCAGAAGAAAAGCCGGCGCCCAAGGTGCCAGCGACGGCAGCTGTTCCGGCTGTCCCGGCTGCGGCGCCTGCCGTAGAAGCAGGAATTCCCGGCGAGGTAGTGGCCGCCATTGCCTCCGCTGTTGTCAGCGTTTCTGAGGAAGAGCACAAAGCCTATGCGGTAAAAAGCATCAAACACGCAGCAGGATCCCGTCCGGTGTGGAGTATGGCCGGTTTGATGGATAACACCCGCCCGTTTTAACAACAAAGACATCGGAAAGGAAGGTACGAATCATTGAATATTCTCAATGGGTTTGTGGAAGCCATCCAGGGAATCTGGAACACTTCCGGCATTATCTCCATGGACTGGAGAAACTATGTTATGATCGCCATTGCCTGCGTTTTGATCTATCTGGCCATCGGCAGGCAATTTGAGCCTCTGTTGCTGCTGCCCATCTCCTTTGGCATGCTGCTGGTCAACCTGATGCCCGGCATCATGGCCGCCCCGACAGATACCAGCAACGGCGGTCTGTTCTATTATTTGTATCAGGGCGTAAAGCTGGGCATTTATCCGCCTTTGATTTTCATGGGCATCGGCGCCATGACGGACTTTGGTCCCCTGATCGCCAATCCCAAAAGCTTTCTGTTGGGCGCAGCCGCCCAGTTGGGGATTTTCCTCACGTTCATTTTGGCTATTTTGGTCGGTTTTGATGTAAAATCCGCGGGTTCCATCGGTATTATCGGTGGCGCGGATGGTCCTACCGCCATCTTTGTTACTAGCAAGCTAAAACCCGAACTGTTAGGGCCGATCGCTGTGGCGGCATATTCCTATATGGCCTTGGTTCCTATTATTCAGCCTCCGATTATGAAGGCTCTTACCACCAAAAAAGAACGCGCTGTTGTTATGGAGCAACTTCGTCCGGTTTCCAAGCTGGAAAAAATTCTGTTCCCCATTATCATTACCGTTGTAGTTGCTTTGCTTCTGCCTGACGCTGTGCCGCTGGTAGGTATGCTCATGCTGGGCAACATCTTCCGTGAGAGTGGCGTTGTCAGCAGAATTTCTAACACTGCTCAAAACGAGCTGATGAACATTATTACTATTTTCCTGGGCGTCACTGTTGGTGCTACCGCTACCGGAGAAGTATTCCTCAGTGTACAAACCCTGCTGATCATTGGCTTAGGCTTACTTGCCTTCTCTTTCGGTACCGCAGGCGGCGTGCTGTTTGGCAAGCTGATGTATTTAGTAACTGGCGGCAAGGTAAATCCTCTAATTGGTTCTGCCGGTGTTTCCGCTGTACCGATGGCCGCTCGTGTTTCTCAGAAGGTTGGTCAGGCGGAAAATCCCAGCAACTTCCTGCTGATGCACGCCATGGGTCCCAACGTGGCTGGTGTAATCGGTTCCGCTGTTGCCGCTGGCGTTCTGCTGGCGATTTGTTAGTCTATCCAATCACAACGGTTGTCTCAAATAATCACCCGGACGTCTATTCGCGTCCGGGTTTTATTTTCACAAGCTTCCTTTCATTGGGTTAGAACATCAAATACAGCCCGGTTAAATATCAAATAAACCGAAAAATTTCGTTTAAGGATCCATAAAGGACATGCGCAGATCCTCGCGGGAACAATTCGTATGCTTTAATTCGAATTTCAAACACTATACGTCGGATAAAAAAATTTACGGCGGCTTAAAGTCCTATTTCCCCGCAACCTTTAGGTAGATGTCTTTCTCTCTCGCCCGCATGTGAAACGGCGTTTCCATATTCTATCAGCTGGAAAAGGTGGTTTTCCATGGAATTTCATCAAAAAATTTATCAGCTTGTCCGGCAAATTCCAGTCGGGCAAGTGGCTTCCTACGGTCAACTGGCCGCCTTGGCCGGCAAACCCGGGGCCGCTAGGGCCGTGGGCCACGCCATGCGGGTATGCCGAGATCCCTCTGTTCCCTGCCATCGGGTCGTCCATCAGGATGGCTCCACCACCGCCGTTTTTGACACCATCGAACTGGGTACCCAGCAACGGCTACTGGAATTGGAGGGAGTCGGCTTTTCCTCCGATCACAGGGTAATAATGTCCCGGTTCCAGTGGCGGCCTGACAACCGTTGAAACACAAATAATCTTAATCTGCCATTTCTTGTCCCGGGCTGTCCACTCTTTTTCGGAGATCCGGGCTTCTTTTTCAGTATTGCCTATTGTTCTTTTAATCCAACTGATGGTTCCGTTTGATAGAAGCGGTTTCTTACAAATTCCATGGCGGTAGATATTTCCGGTATCCATGCGGTTCGCGCTGTGATCCCGCGCAGAAAAGGTCGCTGGCTTTGCGTTATTCCGTTTTTCTGTACCCACCGCTTTTCGCCTGTCTTGCTATCTTTTCGCAGACCTTTTGGGTTCTTTCCGCTATCTTTCCGCCGGTCTCTTGGAGGTTCTCTCCGCTATCTTTCCGCCGGCCTCTTGGGCCCTTCCCGCTATCTTTTCGCCGGTCTTCTGGTTGCGGTTATTCTGTGACCCTTTGAGGCATTATTGCTTTCACGAATTTGTGCCAAAAATTTTATCCGGCAAGCATCTGATAAAATTTTTGGCAACCTTGATCGTTCACACCTCTTTTGGTCAATACTATTGACATCTAAAAAAGGAGTGTGCCCTCATGAAAAAAATTATTTGTATCGCTTTCTCTACTTTTCTGGCGGTATTTTTAATGTCCTCCTGTAACCCCGATAAAGAAGAAGTCTCTGGCAGTTCTTCTCAGGAAACTCCGCCGATCGTCAGTGAAATTTCATCTGTGGTTTCTCCCCCTGTCTATGAGGAGAGCTCCGCGGCAGACAGTTCCTCTGAAGATAAAAAAGACGGTTCCCCACAAGTGAAATCCCAGAGCAAAAGCTCTTCCCTGTTTGCAGCGGAATAAATCTTTCTCTTCTCACTAAAATATGGTATAATAATATTTATAGGGTCCGGATATGCCATCTGTTGCCCGGATCCGCGGTTCTTGCGGGACTACTTTGATCTCATCCTAGCGAAGGTTCCTTCGTATAAAGGCCCGTATCGCATGTATTTTATGATATTTTATAAAAATGATCTTTCACTGATTCAATAAAGGAGGTTTGACCTGTGGAATTTGACGCCCTAACAGCCGGTGTTAGACCTGGCGGTCTGAGAAGCAAGCAAGATATTAAACTGCTGATCTGCTATCTGCTTAGCAGCCTTTCCCAAGGGCTGTCTAAAACCGATCTAATCAATGTTCTGCAGGCCAATGATCTGGCTAACTATTTTGAGGTGGCCAGCGCCTTCGATGAGTTGCTGAAGCAGGGAAATTTAACTGGTCCCCAGGGGGAGGAAGCTCTTTATACCGTGACCGCCTCAGGAAGAATGATTGCTCAGGAGCTTGATATTTCTCTGCCGATTTCTATTCGCGAGCAGGTTCTCAGCGCCGCTTTAAACCTGATGGCCCAGCAAAAGCTGGAGCGGGAAAACACGGTGACGATTACCAAAATTGAGAATGGCTGTCAGTTGGAATGCCATATTTCAGGCGGGGATATGGACTTAATGTCTTTCACTCTTTATGTGCCGGATATGATGCAGGCCAAGCTGGTAAAGCGAAATTTTCAAAAGGATCCTCAGCTGATTTACAGCTGCATGCTGGCGGCCCTCACCCGCAATCAGGATATGATCCAGGAGCTTCTGGGAGAGATTTCGTAATGGGGAAATCTTATGCTAAAGATTGACAGATCTTATTTCCCCCTGCTATAATCATTTGGAATTTAGAAGATTTGAGGTGAAAAAATGCGTAATTTTTCTTGCTGACCATAAATATGGCGTCGGTTCCGAGGAAAACAAGGGGGAATTGTCGCCGGTTGCAGGAAAGTTGCGTATTTCTTTTTACTGATGGCTGATATCGCCCCGCCAAACGAGGCTTTTCGCTGTTTTAGCCACAGGAAAGGGTTTACTTTCCTGTGGCTTCTTTATTTTTACAGCGGAGGCGTTTTTATGTCAATGATTCAAATTTCCAACCTTACTTTCGCTTATGAAGGCGGTTATGACAATATTTTTGAAAATCTTTCTCTCCAAATAGATACCAGCTGGAAATTGGGACTGATTGGAAGAAACGGCAGGGGAAAAACCACGCTTTTAAAACTGCTGTTGGGACAATATCCCTATCAGGGACAGATTTCCGCTGACGTTCCATTTGACTATTTTCCTTTCACAATTGAGGATCCTGATCTATCCGCTTTAGAGGCGGCTCAGAGCGCTTGTCCTGATTGTCCCCAGTGGGTTCTTCTGCGGGAGCTTTCCAAACTGAAGATCGAAGAGGAAACTTACTACCGGCCTTTTGGCACCCTTTCCCTGGGGGAGCGGACTAAAATTCTGCTGGCCGCCCTGTTCGCCAAGGAGAACCGTTTTCTTCTTATCGACGAGCCGACCAATCACCTGGACCAGCCTGCCCGCAGGCTGGTGGGAAATTATCTGGCAGGGAAACAGGGGTTTATTTTGGTTTCCCACGACCGTGCGTTTTTAGACCGGTGTACCGATCACATTTTATCCATCAATCCCGCCGAGATCCAAATCCAAAAAGGAAATTTTTCCTCCTGGCAGGAAAACAAGCGTCGTCAGGACCAATTCGAGCTTTCCCGAAACGAAAAATTAAAAAAAGAAATCAGCCGACTCTCCGGTGCGGCGAAACAAACCTCTCAATGGGCGATTCAGGTGGAAAAGGAGAAATATGGTTCCCAAAATTCCGGCCTGCGGCCTGACCGCGGCTATATCGGTCATAAGTCAGCCAAGATGATGAAACGGGCAAAATCCCTGGAAGCCCGGCGGCTGGACGCGCTGGAAGAAAAAGAATCCCTTCTGAAAAATCTGGAGCATACAGAAGATCTGAAAATCAAACCCCTGCCATTTCCTGGCCGCAGGCTGGCCGAGCTGAAGGATGTCGCCATCCGGTACGGCAACCTGACCGCGTGTGAAGGTGTTAGCTTCACCATCGAGCCCGGTGACCGAATCGTCCTCCAAGGGAAAAACGGCAGCGGTAAATCCAGCGTATTAAAATTACTGCTGGGCGAATCGCTTTTATTTTCCGGCCAGCTGATCAAAGACAGCCGGCTGAAGATCTCTTATGTATCTCAGGACACTTCCTATTTAAAGGGCAGTCTGGCGGAATACGCCCGCAGCCATCAAGTTGAAGAGAGTTACTTAAAAGCGATGCTACGAAAAATGGGATTTTCCCGAAGTCAGCTGGAAAAAGGCTGCGCCGACCTCAGCGGCGGACAAAAGAAAAAGGTTCTGATCGCCAGAAGTCTCTGTGAATCCGCTCACCTGTACCTCTGGGATGAACCTTTAAACGATATTGATCTTTTTACCAGGATCCAAATCGAGGATTTACTGTTGGCGGGAAATCCCACCCTGGTTTTTGTGGAGCATGATGAAACCCTCTCCTCTAAAATCGCGACAAAAGCTGTCATTTTGTAAACTATAAGTATATAAAATATAGAATTATACGAACAATATACTAATAACGCAAGTTTTTTGAGGGCTTAAAAAATTGTAACACAAAAAAGAACCTTATTTTTAGGCTGCATTAAGCTTGCGGCAAATCTCTCCCATCCCATATCGCTCCGCTCACCGTTCTTTCTATCGCGCGGAGGGGAAACGCCCCCTCCGCTAGTCCGCATTCTATTCTCAGAATGTCCCCGGAATATTCTCAGCATATCCCCAGCACATCCTCGGCATATTCTCAGCATATTCTCGGCATATCCTCAGCATATTCTCGGCATATTCTCAGCATATCCTCAGCATATTCTCAGCATATTCTCGGCATATCCTCGACATATCCCCAGTTTCTCATTTGCGCGGCCCTTTTGGCACGCCCTCCAGTAGACACATCCTACAATATGTCATAAAGTGATTGTCGCGGAAAATTCAAAGGGGAATTGAAACGGAAAGTTAAAAAACAAATAAAACGCCGCATGAAAAAGTGGGATTTTGTCTGGAAAAGCTATCAGAAGCCGAGGCGCCGGCGGTACCTTTCCTGAATTTTTTCATGAGATTTTTTCAGCACTTGAGATAGCGGCGTTTTTCGCAACACCTGGGATAACGGGGCTTTTCCAACACCTGCGATAGTGGGGTTTTTTTCAGCACCTGGGATAACGGGGCTTTTCGCGACACCTGCGATAACGGGGTTTTTCCAACACTTGAGATAGCGGCGTTTTTCGCAACACCTGGGATAACGGTATCTTTTCTAACACTTGGGATAGCGGTGGAAAATCCAGACTGAGATCCTGTTTTGAACCGGAGCCAATAATTCCCGGATGTCGTCAAATCAGACAGGTCATCTGCTAGTAAGCGTGTTTAAGGCCAAATAAGGTTTAGCAGCAGCAGCATTGTGACTCCGGGAATCCCTAAACCTGCGGATATTCCAAGAGACAGCAGGCTTACCGGAAGAGTCACGCCGGTAAAACCTCCGGTGATATTCGCCAGGACTAAAGCGATCAATCCATTCAAGGCACTGCCCAGCGCCCTGCGAAATGGCTTTTGGGCTCCCGCGGCGACGTGCAAAATTAGCAGAACGCTGAAAATTCCTGCGAATATAAGCCAGATGATCCAATTTTCCATTCATCATTTCCTCTTTTCCAGCGGGTTTTAGAACCGCTTTCCCCCTTTCACCCGTTGTCCTCATCCACAACGCGAAAGGCCACAATGCGAAAAGCTGAAAGCAAGTCCTAAGAAAGCTTATGCTGGAGTCACTTAGGTTTATGACGAATTTATTCCGCTGGGGTAAAATCAATTCGGCCCGTAGCCACGTCCGCCGCCACCACCTGAATTTTCATAGGATCTCCCACCGTCAGCTTACGGCCGGTCCGGATATCCGTATGGGTCAGCAGCCCGTCAAACTGGAAGTCACTGTCCGGAAAAGCTTCCAGTCCCACAAAGCCTTCCACGCTGTTTGCCAGCTGAACAAAAATTCCCCGGACAGTGGCGCCGCTGATCATACCGTCGAAGGTCTCACCCAAATGCTGGCGCATATATTCCGCCATGTAGCATTTTTCCGCCTGGCGCTCCGCCCTTTGGGCTCTCAGTTCACACGCCGAGGATAGGGACGCTGCTTCCTTAGAAAACTCTTGATATTTTTTCTGAAGCTTATCCGCGGTCATTCCCTCCACTACGTCAGATAAAATCCGGTGAATGGCAGTATCCGGATATCGGCGGATCGGAGAGGTAAAGTGGCAGTAATCCTCTAAATTCAATCCAAAATGGCCTAACGGCTTATTGTCATACCGCGCCTTAGCTAAGGTTCTCAGCACCTGATGATTGATAATATTTTGGGCGGGAGTTCCCTCGGCCTGCCGCAGCAGATCGGATAAGTCCGCAGACCGGACCCCCTCATGGATTCTTCTCGTCCGCAGACCAAGTCCCGCCGCCAGCTGATGGAGGGTGTTAATCCGCTCCGGATCCGGATCCTCATGGACACGGTACACAAAGGGGATTTCCAAACTTTTGGCATACAGTGCCGCCGCCTGGTTGGCGAGAATCATAAATTGTTCGATCATTTTTTCCGACAATCCCTGACTGCGTGGCAGAATGTTTACACAAACCCCGGTTCGATCCAGGAAAAAACGTGCCTCGCTGCTCTCAAAATCCATGGTGCCCCGGCGGCGTCCCTTGGTCTCCAGCAGCTGGGCCAGCTCCCTTCCCGCCTGCAGTGAAGATAATACCGGGCTATATTTCTCCTTCAGTTGTTCCTCGGCGCTTCCATCCAGTATCCGGTTTACCTCATCGTAAACCCCGCGCACCTTAGAGCAAATCACGCTCTTTTGAAACCGGTATCCCCTCAAATTACCTTTGCCATCCAAAGTCATGAAACAGGAAAAGGCCAACTTTTCCTCCCCGGCATTTAATGAGCAACAACCGTTGGACAAGGCCTCCGGCAGCATGGGAATCACCCGATCGGCAAAATATACCGACGTCCCCCGCAGCTTCGCTTCCTCATCCACCAAAGATCCTGCCTTTACATAGTGGGATACATCCGCGATATGGACCCCCAGCTTCCATCCTGCTCCGTCCTTTTCCACTGAAATCGCGTCGTCCAGATCTTTGGCGTCGGCTCCGTCAATGGTGAAAATCAGCTGTTCCCGCAGGTCGGCGCGCTTCGCTCTTTCCTCTGGAGTAATCGGCTGCCGGGATAGATCTTCCGTCTGCCTCAGAGTTTCCTTTTTAAATTTTTTCGGAATTCCATTGGCATCGATGATCGCGTCGGCGCAAACCTTAGCGGAAGCCGCTTTCCCGTATATTTTCAAAATTCTGGCGGTCAGCTTTCCGCTCCTAGGGCCATAGGAAAGGATCACCTGCACCTTATCGCCGTTTTTTCCGTGAAGAGATCCTTTTTTCTCTATCGGCACCTGGTAACGGAAGGCGCCGTCTAATTCCAGTTCCAAATCCCGTCCCTGACGGATGACCGTTCCGGTAAACAGGCGGCTTCCCTTCTGGATAACCCTATCCACCTTTCCGCTGGGGCCCCTGCCTTCATCACGAATATCCCTCAGCAGTACGGTATCTCCAAGCATGGCACGTTTCCGATCCTCCTGCGCGACATAAATATCCTCACCGCCGTCCATAGGACGGGCGAAGGAAAATTCTTTGGACTGGGAAACCATCTGCGCCGGCATGAGCCCCGCGCTTTTCGCGGACAGCAACTTCCCCTTCTTCGTGGTGACCAAAAAACCCTCTTCCTCCAGCTCCTGAAGCGCTAAAGCGAATTGGTCTTTGTCAGTAAGCTCTAACGCGTGGAAAAGCTCCAGGGGTTCCACCGCCTCCTGGTCTTCCTTCAGCGCCCTTGTAATTTTTTCTTTTATCGTTATCGTCATAGTTCCTCCTGTGCTAATTTTAAAAGTATTTTGTCTGTTCTCCTTGTTTTTATCCTCAAAGCCATGGCAAACGCCACAGAAGCCTGCCCATAGCTTTCTATAGCTTCCAAACGGAAAAGCTGTGAACTAATATAAAAGCTTCCGCCATATTCCCTCCGCGGTATTCCATTTTTTCTTTTCCTGCCGGGTCTAATTTCTTGTTCACACGTTGCCCTGAATCTCTCATTCATGTACCGCAGTCCATCCCGTGTTTACTGGAATCCGTCCACTTTTTTAATGGTATTTTTCTTAAATGGTATTTTCCCTTTCTCCTTTGGAAAAATTTAAAAATTTTCAACTGGTCTTTATTTTCTTCCATTCCTGTCGCGGATCTTTGCTCCGCCACATCGACGCTGCCGTAGCTTTCTAAGGTGGCATAAAAAAAGCCCCGCATCACTGCGGGGTTTTTCCTTTCACTTAGCCAGCTGTTGTACTGAAAAAGCTGATTACATTAATCACGATCGCTAAAATGAAAAAGCCAACTGCGATTACCTTGGTCCAACGGGCCAAAAACGCGTCAATGGATCGGGCCTGGTTTTTATCAAAAAACGTATCCGCACCGCCGGTTACGGTACCCAAATCCTTTTGATGCCCTTCCTGCAAAAGAACCACAATGATAATAGCAATGGCGAAAATGGCAAGAATAATGCCAAATACCCACTCAATCGTCGACAAGGAATAACACCTCCGAAAGTCATTGAAACTGATACTAGATTAATATAGCACATCCTACAAGCTTTTGCAAGGCTTATTTTCAAATTAGAGGACTTGCCTGAAAAAGAATTTTTATTTTAGGGATAAACCCTCTTTAAACCGCAATACTAATAGCAAGCTCTTAAAGCGAAACGCGTTTGCCGTTTTAGGAGTAACGCCACGGATTTGTCTGAACGGCAGACGAATCCGTGGTTTTTATTGTATTCCCAGGATGGATCCCTATACTGTGTTTTAGCTGAAGCAAAAATTTTCACGGCGTAAAACATAACCCAAATTTTCAAAGCTAGACTTACTATCAAACTGGACTACATCGGGAGCGGTACGGACAGCTTCCACGCTTGACGCCCTGCGCCGCTTTCACCGCTCTAATTTTAGGGCAGCTCTCAGGAAATTCAGGGGCAACTTTCAGGAAAGCTTCATCTGTTCTCCCTGGGTTTCTTCCGGGGTGGGCATGGATCCCATCGCCGGCAGGGATTTCGTCCGGTATCGGGCAGGTTTTTTCAGCATATCTTCCTCAAAGGGCTCCACGCTTAGCAGTCGGTGCCCCTTTCGCTGAGTCATTACCGCCACCCCCTGGGTATTCCGGGTGGTTTTTTCCACCACTGCGCCAGTATGGACTAAAAGCATCCGGCCCGAGGTGGATATCAGCAGAAATTCCCTATCAGCCTGGATATGGTAAACCGCGCATAAAGGTGATTTGTCGGAATACGCGTTGGTCAAGCGCTTACGGTTGGTTTTGGTAGCATAGGACTCCAGCGGCACCTTGGCGAGCTTTCCGTTTTCGAAGAAAAACAGCAGACAGCCCTTATAATCGGTGGTGACGACCATGGCCACAGCCGACTCACCTTCGTCAAAGCCAAGTTTGGCCGCCACGAAATCTCCTAAAACACTGGCCTTGGTATCCGGAAACTCACTGGCCCTGGTTTTATACACCTGACACCGATCGGTGAAGAACAAAAGCTCTGTGTTGTTGGTAGCCTCCACCGTATGCACGATGGAATCTTCCTCTTTCAGTTTCTGTTCCCCGCTCATCCGCAGAGACTGAGGCGTAATCTTTTTGAAATAGCCATCCTTGGTGAAAAACAACGTCACAGGATAATCCGGGACATCTTCCTCCGGCTCATATTCCTGGATCTCGTTGGGATAAACCAGCATGCTCTTTCTGGGCCTGCCGTACTTTTTAATCACATCGTTCAGCTCATTGACAATGATACCTTTGACCTTACTCTTACTGTCCAGAATGGCCTGCAGTTCAGCGATCTCCGCCTCCAGCTGCTCGGTTTCCTGGGTGCGCTTCAAAATATATTCCCGGTTCAAATGGCGCAGCTTAATCTCCGCCACAAACTCCGCCTGAATTTCGTCGATGCCAAATCCAATCATCAGGTTTGGCACCACCTCAGACTCTTCCTCGGTTTCACGGACAATTTTTACCGCCTTGTCGATATCCAGAAGAATCCGTTTTAATCCTTTCAGCAGATGGAGCTTATCCTTTTTCTTCTGCAAGTCAAAATACGTCCTGCGGCGGACACACTCAATACGGAAAGCGATCCACTCACCCAGCATCTCCCGAACCCCCATAACCCTGGGCACTCCGGCGATCAGCACGTTAAAGTTACAGGAAAAAGTATCTTCCAGAGGCGTCATGCGGAAAAGCTTCAGCATCAGTTTTTCCGGGTCTACGCCCCGCTTCAGGTCAATGGTGATTTTCAGGCCGTCTAAACCAGTTTCATCCCGGATATCAGCGATTTCCTTCAGTTTGCCCTGCTTTACCAGCTCAATGATTTTCTCGATGATGGCCTCACAGGTGGTGGTAGGCGGAATGCTGGTCACGTCGACGCAGTTGGCTGATTTGTCGTAGGAATATCGAGCCCGCACCTTGATGCCACCACGGCCGGTATCGTATACCTGCTTTAAGGCGTTCCTATCACAGATAATCTGGCCGCCGCCGGGAAAATCAGGCGCCAGAAGAGTGGACATCACGTCAAAGTCCGGATCCCGCATCAAGCCAATGGTGGTCTCACAGACCTCCTTTAAGTTAAAAGGACAGATTGAGCTGGCCATACCTACGGCGATACCCGTATTGGCGTTAACCAGCACCGTGGGAAAGGTCGCCGGCAGCAAAGACGGTTCCTTCATGGTGTTGTCATAGTTGTCCACAAAATCCACGGTATCCTTATCAATATCTCGGAACAGTTCCTGGGCAATGGGATCTAGTTTCGCCTCAGTGTAACGGGAGGCGGCCCAGGCCATATCCCGGGAATAAAACTTACCGAAATTTCCTTTGCTGTCCACAAAGGGATGCAGCAAAGCCTCGTATCCACGGCTCAAACGCACCATGGTATCGTAAATAGCGCCCTCGCCATGGGGATTTAATTTCATGGTCTGCCCCACAATATTCGCGGATTTTGTTCTCCCAGAGTTTAATAACCCCATTTTATACATTGTGTATAATAATTTCCGGTGCGACGGCTTAAACCCGTCGATCTCCGGCAGGGCGCGGGATAAAATCACGCTCATGGCATAAGGCATATAGTTGGTTTCCAGGGTGTGGTCGATCTCTTGTTCCACCACCGATCCAGCCCCTTCGATCACCCCATGGGTATGGGGCATAGGCTTAGGGTCTGGTTTCTTTTTTCTTGGAGCCACGTCATCATCTCCGCTTAAAATATCATTCCTATGGTTTTTATGATTGAAAACAATTCTGGGCTAAAATAAAAATCAATGGATGTCGGTAACCCACTGAAAGGAAAGGGATCCGGCACATCAGCAGCAAACGCATAAAGTATGGTTTCATTTCACGCTGTCATCCGCGGCCTATGGTGGTTGTTAAGACGCCATACCTTGACCAATCACCTACCTGTCCAGAATTTTCTGCGCGGTTAGCCTTTCCTATTTTTCAATTTTCTTACGCCGGACGGCTCAACTTTCGGTTTGGACTAAAACGCCAATAGAATAAAAAGCCATCGGGCCGACACATTGTCAATCAAAAATTTTTGCGCCGGTTTGTCTTTCCAGACTTTTAACACTCTTGAACCGGGAAACTCTTGCGCCGGAAAGCCAGCCCGCGGTTTGCCGATCCAACCGAGGCTTAGAAATTTAAGGGACTCCAAACAGAGGCAAAGCCCAGATGAGTCTCCGCAAAAAATCCGGTTATGAGACATCCGCCACATCTAAATACAGATGCCCGTTCTCCGCGATGTAATCCTTTCGTCCGTTCAGGTTATCCCCCAGCAGCAGGTCGAATATCTCGATGGTTTTTTCCATATCCGTAGGCATCACCTTGATCAGGCGGCGGGTTTGGGGATTCATGGTAGTCAGGTTCATCATATCCGGCTCGTTCTCACCCAGCCCCTTGGAGCGCTGAATGGTAAACTTACTGCCCTGTGCTTCCAGCTGATCCAGAAATTTCTGCTTTTCCGCCTCCGTATAAGCGAAATAGGTGTCATCTTTGGAGGTGATCTCATACAAGGGGGACTCAGCGATAAACACTTTGCCCGCCTCAATGAGAGCGGGAGTCAGACGGTAGATCATGGTCAGCAGCAAAGTGCGGATCTGAAAGCCGTCCACATCGGCATCGGTACACAGAATCACCTTGCTCCAGCGAAGCTGGTTCAAGTCAAAGGAAGCCAGCTCCTTATTGGCCTTGCTTTTTACCTGTACTCCGCATCCCAATACCTTAATCAGATCGGTAATAATATCGTTTTTAAAGATTTTATCGTAGTCCGCCTTTAAGCAGTTTAAGATCTTGCCCCGTATGGGAATAATGGCCTGGAAATCCGGATCCCGGGCCTGTTTGCAGGCGCCGAGAGCAGAATCTCCCTCTACGATAAAAAGTTCCCGCAGGGTTACATCCTTACTGCGGCAGTCCACAAATTTGGCCACCCTGCTGGTAATATCCATATTGCTGGTCAATTTCTTTTTCAGGTTCAGCCTGGTTTTTTCCGCATCCTCGCGGCTGCGCTTATTGATCAGCACCTGTCCGGCGATTTTTTCCGCATCCAGCGGGTTCTCGATAAAATAGATTTCCAGCTGATGCCGGAACATTTCCACCATGGCCTCCTGGATTCCCTTATTGGTAATGGCCTTTTTGGTTTGATTCTCATAAGAGGTAACGCTGGAAAAGCTGGAAATCACGATCACCAGGCAGTCCTCCACATCGGCAAAAGTGATTTTACTTTCGTTTTTATTGTATTTTCCTGTCTGCTTCAGATAGCTGTCGATTTGGTAAACAAAGGCGTTCCGCACCGCCTTTTCCGGCGCGCCGCCGTGCTCTAGCCAACTAGAGTTGTGATAATATTCCGCCACGCTGATCTTATTGGAAAAAGTCAGGGCTACGTTGATTTTACATTTGTACTCCGGCTTGTCCGCCCGGTCTCTTACCTTTTTTTCCGCCTGCCAGCTCTGCACAGGGGTCAGGGCATCCTCGCCGACCAGCTCCTTTACATGATCGGTAATCCCATCCTGGTAGTTGAACACGGTTTCCTCAAAGCCTCGTCCCACTTGGTTGCGGAACACAAATTTGACTCCCGCATTGACGATGGCCTGGCGCTTGATCATATCCAGAAAATAATCGATCGGTACATCGATATCGGTAAAAACCTGTAAATCCGGCTTCCATTTGATTTTAGAACCGGTATCCTTTTTCGTGTAAGGCTCCTTGTGAAGTCCGCCCACATTTTCACCGTGCTCAAAATGAAGGGTATACCGCAGTCCATCCCGACGGATATCCACATCCATATATTCGGAGGCGTACTGGGTAGAACACAATCCCAAACCGTTTAAGCCCAGAGAATACTCATAGCTTTCCGCGGAGGCGTTATTGTATTTCCCGCCGGCGTACAGTTCGCAGAATACCAGTTCCCAGTTGTAGCGGTCCTCGTTTTTGTTGTAATCCACCGGGATGCCTCTTCCGTGATCCTCCACCTCGATAGAGCTGTCCTCAAACCGGGTCAGCACAATCTCCCGGCCGAAACCCTCTCTCGCCTCGTCGATAGAGTTAGAGAGGATCTCAAAAATCGAGTGCTGGCAACCCTCGATACCGTCGGAGCCGAAAATTACCGCCGGACGTTTCCGGACACGGTCCGCGCCTTTCAGGGACGAAATGCTTTCGTTCCCGTATTCCATTGCTTTCTTCGCCATAGACGTCCTCCTATATTCATACCTCTGAAAAGGATTCTTTCAAGATCTCATACAAATTATACATTACCTTATTTTGGGTCCCCATGTCAAGCAAAATCAATATCTAGGTGCTAGCCTCTCGAAAAAGAGGTCGCTTGCTCCTCCCGATATCGCCGTCAGGCCATCTCATATCCCACCGGTGTTCCACCGCATGGGACGAACGGATCCATCTCGGTAATCTGATCTTGTCAGCCGTTTCTCGATTTTCCAAAACATCTTTTATTCCAGTAGCCTCGAGGCAATGGATTCCCTGGTTTCCGCATGTTTTGCAATAGGCTTTTGCCTTGTGATTTCCGCTTGTTTTGCAATTGGCTTTTGCCTTGTGGTTTCCGCCTGCTTTGCAATAGGATTTTGCATTGTGGTTTCCGCCTGCTTTGCAATAGGATTTTGCATTGTGATTTCCGTTTGTTTTGGAATTGGCTTTTGCCTTGTGGTTTCCGTTTGTTTTGGAATTGGCTTTTGCGGTTTCTGCGATAGGTGACTTTCCCCCTATTTTCTCGCCGCTCCCCGCCGCAAAGCGTCCCTGTTCGATCTGAGGACGCTCCTGATCTTATCAGGAAACAGCGGGCACAACAAAAGCGAGGGGATGGCTGGTTTTTCCTTTCCATCCGCCGCTGCGTCACAGCGGATAGAGAAAATCCCGTTCCATCCCCTAAGTTTACTGTTATTCTTTTGTTTCCTCCGTGGGAACGTCTTCCCGTTAACAGTGCGTCTACAATGTTGCTGTATACGTTATTCTTTTGTCTCTCCCGTAGGAACGTCTTCCGGCCGATTTTCCTGGGCCGAAGCCTCTCGCCGAGATTCCTCAGTCTGGGACTGCGGATCAGGCTCCTCCAGTTTTTCCGGAGCGGAAGCCTCCATCAACTCTCGGAACTCGGCACCGCTCATCTTTTCATTGACAAACAAGAACTGAGCGACCTTATGGAGCTTATCCATATGCTCGTTTAAAAGCTGCTCTGTCTTCTGATATCCACGGCCCACAATTTTTTGAATCTCCTCGTCGATTTCCGCGGCGATCTTTTCAGAATAATTCTTTATGTGGCCCATATCCCGGCCGATAAACACCTCGTTGTTGTCGGAACCGTAGCAAATCGGTCCAAGGCGTTCGCTCATACCGTATTTGGTCACCATAGCCCGGGCGATCTTAGTCGCCCGCTCAATATCGTTGGAAGCACCGGTGGAAATATCCCCCAGCACCAAGGCCTCCGCCACACGCCCCCCCAGCAGGGTAACAATATTTTCCTCCATCTCCTTGCGGGAACGGTAATTCCGGTCCTCGGTGGGGATACTCATGGTATAGCCGCCGGCCATACCCCGGGGAATAATAGAAATCTGATGCACCGGATCCTGGGTGGAACAATAATAGGTTGCTATCGCGTGCCCGCCCTCGTGATAAGCGGTCAAGGTCTTTTCCTTCTCTGTCATAACCCTGGACTTTTTCTCGGTTCCCACCACTACCTTGATAGTGGCTTCCTCGATCTCAGCCTGAGTGATAGCCTTCAAATGCTTACGGGCCGCCAGTAAAGCCGCCTCGTTGAGCAGGTTTTCCAAATCCGCGCCGACAAAGCCGGCGGTGGAGGCCGCGATGGTCTTCAGGTTCACGTCCGGCGCTAAAGGCTTTCCTCTGGCGTGGACTTTCAGGATCTCCTCTCTGCCCTTAATATCCGGCGCGCCCACCATGACCTGGCGGTCGAAACGTCCGGGACGCATCAGGGCGGGATCCAAAATATCGGGACGGTTGGTGGCAGCGATCATAATCACGCCCTCATTGGCGCCGAAGCCATCCATTTCCACCAACAACTGGTTCAAGGTCTGTTCTCTCTCATCGTGGCCGCCGCCTAAGCCAGCACCGCGCTGACGACCCACCGCGTCGATCTCATCGATAAAGATGATGCAGGGGGAATTCTTCTTCGCCTGGTCAAACAGGTCTCTCACACGGGAAGCGCCCACACCTACGAACATTTCCACAAAGTCGGAGCCGGAAATAGAGAAGAAGGGAACGCCGGCCTCTCCGGCTACCGCTCTGGCCAGCAGGGTTTTACCGGTTCCTGGAGGGCCCACCAGCAAAACGCCCTTGGGAATTCTGGCGCCCAGCTCATTAAACCGCTTGGGATTTTTCAGGAACTCCACGATCTCTCTAAGTTCTTCTTTTTCCTCATCCGCGCCGGCCACATCGGCAAAAGTGGTTTTGCGCTTCTCGTCGTTCATGTCCTTGATTTTTGCCTTGCCGAAATTCATCTGCTTGGAGTCGCCGCCCATACCCATGGCGGCAAACTTTTTCATGAAAATCCAGTAGAAAATACCGATGCCCGCAAACAAAAGAACTGTGGGCAGCAAGGCAGTCAGCCAGGAATTATCCCTGGGCCGCTGATAGTTGTACACCATCTTAGCGTCGGGATGGTCTTTATTGTATTCTTCGATATAGGGCTTTATATCTTCATACAGGATCGTAACATTGGGAACCGAATACTGGATCTGGGTCGGTTCTTTCTTTTTGCTTTCATCCCCGTCGTTGAGGGTGATAGTCATAGCGCCGGAACCTAAATCCAGGTCAAATTCCGTTACCTGCTGAGTTTCAAAGTAATTCAGAATTTCAGAATATTTCATGGTTTTCTGGGGCATGTTCCCAATAACCATTACAATAATAATGATAATCACAATGGGGATGCCCAGATAAAGCAATAAGCTTTTCCAACTTTTTTTACTTTCCAATGAGGAACCACTCCTTCACCTTTAAAATTGCCAGAAACAGGCTGTTCTATCCATTAAAGTTGATAGGCCTCCGGCTTCAAAACTCCCACATAAGGCAAATTGCGGTAACGCTCGTTGAAATCCAGCCCATAGCCTACGATAAATTCATTGGCTACCTCATAGCCTATGTAATCAGCGTAAACAGGCGCTTCCCTGCGGGAAGGCTTATCAAACAGGGTGCAAAGCTTGATACTTTTACAGCCTCTCTCTTTGAGCAGGTTTTTCACATAACACAAGGTGTTGCCGCTATCGATAATATCCTCCACAATGAGAACATCCCGGTCCTCGATGGGGACGGATAAATCTTTGACTATTTTAATTTGACCGCTGGACTCAGTACCCGCCCCGTAGCTGGAGCAGATCATAAAGTCCATTTGGCAGGGCAGTTCGACATAGCGCATCAGGTCCGCCATAAACATAAAGCATCCTTTTAAGATTCCCACCATCAAAAGCTTTTTGTCCTGATAGTCCTTGGTGATTTGTTCTCCCAAATTTTTGGTAATCCGATCCAGGTCCTCACGACTTAATAAGATCCGTTCTACATTTTCACACTTCATGCTCATAACTCCTCTGCCCTTTTTGAAGTCAGCCTTTCGGCTTATTGTACCACACTAAACGAATTTATTGAATAACAATTTGTGAATTTACTGGGGAATTTTTCTCTTTTTATGGGGCACAGCCTTCAGAACGCCTCGATGCGCGTGGAAATCCAATTCTCCCGGCACGCTGACGCCCCCCCGACCGTTCCATACGATCCGGTCGATTTCCTCCAAATGCCGGGCTTCCGGCCTGGAAGTTCCCTGCAAAAGCCGGATCGCCCGGATTCTCACCGGTTTTTTCCCCTGAGAAAGAACGGAACAGCTCCATCCTCCCTTTTTCAGGGCCGCCTGACTCAAAAGCTCCCGGGCTTCCTCCCAGAGGCAGCCGTCATCCTCCCGAAGATTTTGTACCATCCGGCCCACAGCCTCCTCAAAGGCGGGATTGATCTCTTTCAGGACCGGAATCACCTGAAGACGCACTTTATTTCTTGCATACTCAGTTTCTAAATTGGTGCTGTCAGTAACATACGGGATCGTATGCTCTCGGCAATAGTCCTCGATTTCCCGCCGGCTGCAATCGATCAGGGGCCTGACAATATTTTCCCGTACCGGCGGGATCCCGCACAGTCCCTTGAGGCCGGTTCCCCGCGTCAGATGGAGCAGCACCGTCTCCACCAGATCAGACAGAGTGTGGGCTGTGGCGATCACGCCGGTCTCTCCCGCCAGCCGCTGGAAAAACTCGTATCGTACAGCTCTGCCGCAGGCTTCCAAACCAAGCTTACGCCTCTCAGCCTCTGCGCGGACGTCTATTTTCAGCACTTCCAGCGGGATGCCCTCTTTTTGGCAATACCACCTTACATGTTCCTCATCCCTGTCCGCTTCCTCTCCCCGCAGGCAGTGGTTCACGTGGGCCGCCGTCACCCTCAACTCTGGCCATTCCTTTCGCTGGCTCCACAAAGCGTGGAGCAGTGCCATGGAATCAGCGCCGCCGGAAACGCCGATCACTACAGCGGAGTCGGGGGAAAGCATTCGATAGGTCTCAATGGTTTTCAAAACCTTAGTAATCACTGCGGCTGCCCTCCATAGCGGTAAAACGCATAAACTC
>CAUFXR010000042.1 GCA_959596515.1 uncultured Oscillospiraceae bacterium | reverse complement strand
ACTCATAGCGGAGCATGGACAGGTTGGATGCCCCCAGCACCTTGTCATAGGGGCATTGTGCAAAAAACAGTACAGCGCCGTCCGGCTTGACCGCCCACTTGACCGCCTCCCACAGCTCCGGGAGCGGCAGGGGCACATCCCAAAAGTTCCGGGTGGTGCCGTAAGGCGGATCAGTCAAGAGCATATCCACAGAATGACGGGGCAGGGAGCGCAGGCCCTCAATGCCATCCATAAGGAACAGGCCCTCCGGGAGCTCCGGGGACTTCTGGACACTTTGTCCAGAGGTGCCCTTATCGGTCATCCCTGGCCTCCTTGCCCTTTGCCGGGGCGGGGCGGGCAGCGTTTTCACGGGCGGCCTGCGCCCGCCCCTCGGCTAACTGCTGGGCAATCTTCTTCGCGTCATCCCTGCCGCCCAGCAATTCCTGCTTTTGCAAGACGGACTCTGTTTCCGCCATAAAGCGGTAAACATCGGCCTGGTTGAAGTCCTCCGGCGCTTTCCCGTTCCACAGGCGCGACCCGTCGGGCCCATATCTTCTCGGCATAGAACACCCCTTTCTCAATGTGCGCTAAAGATACTTCGCGCAATCGTCCCGGTTTTGAACAGCATGAAGCAGAGCAAAACCGTATAGCCCACGGTGCCCCAAATCGCCCCAATGGGATCTCCGCCCGTGGCAATTCCCTGGATCAGCACCGCATAAATCGCAACACACACCAGAATGAGCAGCCCCTGGAAGCCTACGGCAAACAGGGAGCGCAGATAGTTCTGCCCGATCTGTCCCACCTCCCGGTGGGAGATCGTTGCCATAGGGATGGGGGCCAAACTGGTGAGCAAATAGATTTCCAACATTCTGCCATACACCAACACAAAAATGACGATGCCCAGCGCCCACATGGTAACGCCAATGATAGAGGACTGGAGCCACAGGCCCAAAAGCGGCCCTAAATCCATCCCCTCCAGGGTGGTTTCCAGCTCCGCCATCATATCCGGCGTGATGTCCGTGGAGCCCTGGATCAGGCCGCCCGCCTGGGCGATCACCGTCTGCGACACGTCAAAGACGGCCATCACAATGTTAAAGGTGTTTGAGAGAATGAAGATGGCACAAGCCGTTTTGAATATCCATTTGTAGATATTCGCCACGTCAAACTCGTGCATATTGTTTTTTTCCAAAAGCATCTGAATGAGCTCATAGGTGGCAACAAAGGTCAGCACCAGCCCGGCAATCGGCAAGATCACCGTTTCGGAAAGCTGGCGGATGAGGGAAAATACCCCGGCGTTCCACGCCGCCGGGGTAGTCCCCACCTGTACCGCAATCTCTCCGACTTGGGTATTGACGTAATCAAAGAGCCCCTCCAGGTTCCCCATGATCCCGCCAATCAGAAGCTCTTTGAGCCAGTCCGTGAGCCAGTCGGTGAGAAAATCCATAAGCCGCTACCTTAAAACAGGCCGGACAGCAGAGGGATCAGGGTGGTGCCCAGCAGGATGATGCCGCCGCCCGCCATGAGCTGCTTCATGCCCTGGCTTTTGGAACCGGGATTATCGCTGCCGTACCCCTCCAGGAGATTGACAACGCCCCACACGCCCAGGCCAGCGCCCAGAGCCACAACAAGGGTCTGCAAAGTATCAATAGCGGAAGAAAAGAACTGCATATAGCCTCCATTTCTCCGGGTTTTTCCCCGGCTATGAAAAAAGCCGCCCGTTTGGGCGGCAGGTTACGACCTCTGGACACTTTGTCCAGAAGTGATTTATACATAGGCATCCGG
The DNA here is from genome assembly GCA_959596515.1 of uncultured Oscillospiraceae bacterium. GTDB lineage: Bacteria > Bacillota > Clostridia > Oscillospirales > Acutalibacteraceae > Clostridium_A. The sequence continues at coordinate 19,751 of CAUFXR010000042.1, read as the reverse complement.
ATCGTCCACATCGTCGTAGTTGAGGATGTCCTCGTCCTCGCTTACGGGCCCCGTGTCCGATACGTCTACCTCGTACACCTCACAAGCCTCGTTCAGCCCAGGCCGCCTGCGGCGGTTTATGAGCTTATCAAGGTCAAAGGCGTTTTTCTTTTTATCGGCCTCAGCCGTGTACTTGTAGTTAGGGTGCTGCTTCAAATCGTATTTGGGCGAAAAGAACGGGGGCAGGCCCCGCAGCTGCAAAATGCACTTATCGCCCGGCATGGTAGCCAGCTCGCTGGGGGTCATCAACTCCCGGCCCAGCCGCTGGGTGTTCTGGTTGTAGCTTTCCGACTGCCCACGGGAGCGGCCCTCGGTCTGCATGGAGATGGTGGCCTTTCCCAGCCAGTTCTCGGAAATTTCCTTGATGGTGGAGCTTTCCCGGCCACCCAGGAAGATCACGCTGTCCATGTTTCCCAGGATCGTTTCCGCGTTGTCTTTGTAAATGGCCTTGCACTGAGCATACTGCTGGTAGAACAGGCACAGACTCACCTCGCGGGAACGAATAACGGCCACAAGTTTCTCCAGCGAGGGCACCTGCCCCGTGTTGGCAGCCTCGTCCCACAGCACCCGCACATGATGGGGCAGGCGGCCCCCGTGAACATTGTCCGCCCGTTCACACAGAAGATTGAACATCTGCGAAAAGGCCAGGGCCACAATGAAGTTATAAGTCGGGGTTGTGTCGGAAATCGTGAAGAAAACCGCCGTTTTCCGATCCCCGATGCGGTCAAGCTCCAGTTCGTCATAGCTCATGATCTCCCGGAGCTGGGGGATGTCAAAGGGGGCCAGTCGGGAACCGCAGGAAATTAAAATGCTTTTCGCGGTCTTGCCGCTGGCCAGCTTATATTTCTTGTACTGCTTCACGGCAAAGCAATCCGGCTTGCGCTTTTCCAGGCCCTTGAACATATAGTCCACCGCGTTCATATAGGACTCGTCATCCTCTTTCACGTCCATGCCGGAAATCATGTCCACCAAGGTATTGATGTTCCGATCCTCGGCAGGGGCTTCAAAGATGATATAGGCAATCAACGCGCAATAAAGGAGCGTTTCTGCCTTTGTCCAGAACGGATCGCCCTCCTTGCCTTCGCCCTTTGTGTTCGCTATGAGGGTGTCCACGAATTTTAGGATGTCCGCCTCATTGTGGATATAGGACAAGGGATTGTAGTGCATGGATTTTGAAAAATCGATGCTGTTGAACACTTTGACCTTATATCCCCGGCGTTGCAGGAAAGTACCCACCTGGGAGAGCACCCCGCCTTTTGGATCAACGCACACATAGGAGCTGTGCGCCTGGAGTAGCTGGGGCGTGAGCCAGAAGCGGGTTTTGCCCGAACCGGACGAGCCGATGATGCAGGCGTTGAGGTTGCGGGCGTTGGCCGGATTTTTGGGCCGGGTGTTCATGGTGAGAAACTCCGTCTTTGTCAAAATGACGTTGTTCTCAAACTTCGGATCGACAAAGGGCTTGATGTCTTTTTCCGTTCCCCAGCGGGCCGACCCGTATTCTTCATCCCGCCTAAATTTCTTTGCGTTCTTGCTTTTCATATAGATCAGCAGGCGGAAGCCCACCGCGCCCACAATGCCGATGAGCCAGTCAAGGGGATGGAGCCCCGGCGCAAAATCGGCAAAGGCCGGGCCGATGCTCTGGCCCAGGCCCATCAGCTTGTGAGCAAAGTCTGCGCCGGGAGCCAGACGGTAGGCCGTCCCCAGCTTTAGGCAGGCCCACAGGATAAACAGGTACGGGATGTTGGGTATCACATATTTCTTAATACTATCTGTCCTCATGCACCGCCTCCCTTGCACGTTCTTTCTTGTGGGACGGCTGGCGGGCCAGTTCAGCGGCGGCCCGTTTGAGCTGTTCCCGGATCGGGACGCGCCGGGACTTGGAACGCTTCATCACGCGCCGGGAATATTCCGAAAAACAAGCGGTGATGGCATCGGCCTGCCCGCTTTTGAAAAACAGCAGGTACTTGTCCGGCCCGGTCTTATAAAAGGCATAGTCTACATTCCATTTCCGGGCCACCCGGTCAAAGTCCTTTGGGGACTCCACCTCGATGCTGTTCGTGGCGGCCCCGTGGCCCATGAGCTGGCGCACCGTCTGTTTGCCGTGGGGTGTCTGGCGGGCCCGGTGCGCTTTCTTGATCTTCCGGCCAACCGCCAGACACGCCTGGGCCAGCACCCGGCCCGTGAGCTTTGTCGCCTTGATGGAAACTGCTATGGTACGTCTGGAAACGTCCTCATCAATCAGCCGTATCCCTCCTTTCCGTGAAAAAAGCACCTCTGGACAAAGTGTCCAGAAGTGCCGCTATCGCTCCTCATGCTCCTTTTTGGCAATCTTCCGATAGCCCTCCAGAGAGGAGCCGTCAATAATTTCTTTGTAGGCCGCCATCTGCTCTCGCACTGAGAGCTGCGGGAACGCAAAAACCTTGTGCTCGGCGGGAATGTCCTCGATCCCGTGGTAGTGCTCGATAAATTTGCCGCCGTTGTTCAGCACATAGCCGCCGGGGGCAAAGTGGCCGTCCTCGTTGATCCGCACGTCCCGCCCGTATGCTTCATAATCGAAGTAAGGGAGCAGGTGATCGGGAATGTCAATGGCCTCCATATCCTCCACATAAATGCGGCCCAGGGTTTCATCGTCCTCCACACCGGGATAAAACTCGTAGCAATCCAGGTTTTGTGCCAGATTGATGAGGTCAGCCACGCTGGAAGTATGTTCGCCGCTGTCAATGACCGCCTCAAACTTTTCCAAGTCGCCTTGATCCAGCTCGGAAAGCAGGCAGGCCAGATGATTGAGCTCGTCCAGGTTTTCATATTCCGTGAGATAGTCATAGAGCCCCAGCACATCACCGTCAAAGCTGGTGATGAAGAATTCCTCATACCGCACCCCGTCCACGCCGATGCGTTTCAGAAGTCCCTGCACCTCCTCCGTGGTAGTGGGGAATTTCAAGGTTTCACCGACCAGCTCGCCCTCGTTGTATTTTCCCAGGTTGGTGATGTAGGCTTCAAACAGGGACGCCATATCAGCGGCGGCCCTGGCCCTTAACGGTCAGGATGCCCTCAAGGGTGGTAGCGGTGATCCCCAGCCGCTGGGCCACGGCAATATCATTTTTCATGGACTCGGTGATCGTATGGCCGCACACCACCAGCACACGGGAACGCCGGAGCAGGTCACGGCCCATGTCGATGCCGTTTTTGTGCTCCTCAGGCACCGCGTCATTGAGGAACAACGGCAGATAGAGCATGGGGCAGATGGGGGAATAGCCCGCATCGTAGACCACGCGGCAGTAATGCGCCGCCTGCTCCATGTCCACCGCAGGATCGCCGCGCCATGCGGCGGTAATATAAGCAAGGGATCGTTTCATCTTCAACACCTCCGATATTTATAATAGGTAGTTCGACCCTATCCCCCCGCCCTTTCCCTATCCAGGGAAAGGGGGCGGCTCTGGAGGATATATACCCCCGCCGCGCCGCTGGAAGTAGCACAGCCGGGGCAGACCGTCAAGGGCAGGCCGCCGCGAGCGGCGGTGCGTTGCACCCTTGACGGCCCACTCCCGGCTGTGCAGGAATAGAGGCGGCGACGGGGGATATATCACCACAGAGCCCATCCCAAGCGCGGGACGCTTACCTCTGGACAAAGTGTCCAGAAGCGGGGCCCGGTTACTTTTCCAAGTCCTTTTTCTTGTCCGGCTTCGCCAGTTCGGGCGGCTGTTTCTCTTTCCACTCGTCCAGCAGAGCCATGATCTGCTCCTTCATTTTGGCAGGAGTGACCTCCTTGCCGAAATACTTAGACAGTTCAGCAGTCGAAATAATCACACCGCGATCCTCCTTTTTTTCTTCACTCAAAATACCGTCAATCACATCGCCGTTGAGCTTGCCCTCCTTATCCAGCTCGTGGAGCCGCTTTGCCTGGGCCACCGAGGGGGAGGACTGCTCCCCGTCAATGGAAACGGCAATCAGCCGCTGGTTTTCCGGCCTGATATACGAGATCTCCACCGCAGGCATAAAGCCCATCTGCTTTGCGTCCACCTTGTCCAGAAGCTCCGGCACCAGGGAGTTGAGCCGGATATACCGCATGACCTTTTTATAGTTCATGTCGTGTTCCTTACCCACGATCTCCACCGAGAGCTTACCCAGGGCCTCGGCCTCTTTCTCCGTTTTCGGGCGGGCCCCCTGGCGCTTGATGGCCTCCACCTCCAAATCCAGAAGCTTTGCCAGCTCGCTGGGGAGCGGATCGCCGCGCTGTTTATTGCTGTTCCGCATTTCCCGGACGGCTTCAAGGTCAGTCATCTCCCGGACAATACAGGGCATTTCCTCCAGCCCGGCCCGCGCACCACCATGATGGCGGCGGTGGCCCGCGATGATCTCATAGCCCTTGCCGTCCTTTTCCGGGCGGACGGTGGCGGGTGTCATAATGCCGTGTTCCTTGATCGTCCCCACCAGATCGTCCATCGCCTTATCGTCCTGCACCTTGTAGGGGTGTTCCCGGAACGTGTGGAACGGGTGGAGCTCCGACATTTTCAAATAGACGATTTTTCCCTCTTCCACCGGGCGGGGCGGCACCTCCGGCGTGGGCGGCAGCTTGATCTCCGGCGGCGGGACTGCCGCCTCCTTGACGGGAGCGGCCTTGCCCGGCTTTACCGTCTGAGCGGATTTAGACGCAGGCGCACCGCCGGAGCCCGTTTCCTTGCCCTTGTCGGCTTTCTTACCTCTGGACACTTTGTCCCGAACAGAGGGCGGAGCCTCCTCACGGGCCGCCTTGTCAACCTTAGACGGGCGGCCTGTGCGGGGCTCCGTTGCTTTCGACTTTTTCTCCACAGTCGGCCCGGCCTGCTCTTTCGGGGGACGGCCCCGGCGCTTTTTCGGCTGATCCGCCTCCGGCGCTTTTTCCTCCGGGATAGGAGCCTCTTTACCATCCTTATCAGTAGCCGGAGCCTTTAATTTGTCTACGGCTCCATGCGCCGCTGCCCGTCGCTGGGACATAAGCTCGTTGATCTTGTCAAAATCAACCACTACTTCCCCAAGTGCAGAGCGGGCCGGATTGTCCTCCCCCATACCGGGAATAACAGACTGTTCCGCCTGGAGTGCCGGGCCCGTACCAGGCGCGGCGGGCTCTTGCGTTTTCCCCGGCGCGTCGGTTTCCTGAACCGGGGGCTCCTGGATTGGCGGAGCCTCTTTCGCAGGAGCGTCACCGGGACGATCCGGGCCAGGGGGCTCCGGGCCGGTTTTGAGTTTGTCATCTGCCATTCACTAACCTCCTTCAATTTTGGTGTATTGCACAAAAATGAGCGTTGATTTTCTACCGAAAAATTTTCCTCCTTTCCAAGTCCACCACGCAAAAAAGCCGCCCAGATTTTACCCGGACGGCTTTCAGCGTAATGTGATAGACTTTTATTTATTTTTTCGGATTGTAGGCTCCGAAAAGCCTTATATTTGCAGTTTTCCTATTTTATATGGCCCTTAGGAAACCCTAACCCAGAAAATAATTCACAGCTAACCGATGGTTGCCATACGGTCATCCGTGCTAGTTGACGCATAGTATCAGTCTATTATCCTCAGTAACACCTTTTTACTGCTTAAGATCCAAATAAGCCGCCGCCATCTGAGCGGCAATTAAACCCTCACCTACCGCTTTGGAGACCTGCAACGGCTTTCCGGTGCAGTCTCCGGCGGCGTATAGTCCGGGAAGATTAGTCTCCATCTTTCGATTCACTTTGATATAGCCGTCCTCCAAAAGAAGGCCTTCCACTAGAGTTGCGGGGGCAATACTATTCCGAAGAATAAACAACCCGTCTGCTGGCAGTTCTTGTTCGTTCACCAGCACAGCTTCTACCTTTTCTTTTCCAGTTACCTGCTTTACCCCACCGGTAAGGCAGGTAATCTGTCTATTAAGATTTGCCTGAAAAGATGGCGTGGAAACATACGTCACAGAAACACCGATCTCTTGAAGGAAATTGGCCTCCTTCGCCGCTTCCGGGCTTAGCCCCCATACGACAGCTCTTTTCCCTCGGTACAGCATTCCGTCGCAAGTGGCACAATAGCTGACGCCTCTACCCAAAAACTCGCGTTCTCCCGGAATTTCCCGCGCGCTAGAAACGCCGATAGTCAAAATCACCGTTTTTGCCTCGACCATTTTCCCATCCACATTCAATAAAAAATACTCTCCCATAGGAAGAATATTCGCGACCTTTCCTTTTTCCGGCTCCACACCCATCTCCTTCGCATGGTTGAGGAACTGTTCCATCATTTGCTTCCCGTCCACATTATATAATCCAAGATAATTATTTACTTTTTCCGCCCGCAAAAGATAATTGCTCTCCGAAGAAAATATACGGGCTGTTTTCCCTCTGGCCACCGCGTTGATTCCTGCGGAAAGCCCGGCGGGGCCTGCTCCAACAATAGCCATTTCTAACATAGAAACACATTCTTTCTAATATCATTGAATAAAGGTATACAAGGTACCCAGCACAGGAAGAGGTTCTTCCTTGCCCTGAGCAGCGTTCACAATTCCAAAAACCATTAACGCTAAAACCGCAATGCCCCCCAAAACGGATAGCAGGGTAGTAAAAATAAACAGGAAAGGCAAATAGGTAAAGGCCGCATTTAAAATCGTTATTGCCAGACTATATGCCGCCGAAAAAACACTCAGGAGAATACCCTGATTGACATGGAATCTCACTCTCGGATTATCCGGATCGATCAGCAATCCCAACAGCCAAAGCACAGAAAAATAAGCGAGAACAGAGAACAGCTTGGTATTATCCATCTTGGACAAAGAAGCTGTTCCCACCGGCATCTGATTGGCGCCAGAAAAAGCTTGTTCCGTATGATAGGCAGGTTGCGATTGAAATTCCTTCCCATTCTGCTCTCCCTGAACTTTTGCGTTCGAGGCCGTATCCTCGGAAACAACTTTTTTCGCCTGGCCCTCTGGGGTTTGGGGCATCTGATTCGATTGATCCATGATGTGTCTCCTCTCACAGATAGGATTATTTCTTTAAAAGCCTATCAAAGTCACCGACAAAAGGAAGAGGCCGCTGCTGGTTTCTGGCCGCTCCGATCACGCCCATGACGATCATGATCACCCAGGCTACCGTAATTCCTACATATAAAAGCAATCCGAATATCTCTTGTACCGCAGGGAAGGAACTTAACAGCCAGCAAAGCAAAGATGTTATCACATAAGCGCCCGCCACAAAGCAGAACAAAATCGCTCCCTGATGGGTATGAAACTTTACATGTGGCTCATCCTTTTCCACGGAAAGTTTTCCCATAAGAAACAGCGGGCCGATATAGGCTATTATGGATAATAACTTCACATTGACCTTGTTATATTCCTCGTTCATAATTATCCCTCGTAAGCTACAATCTCAATGCTGTTGATGGTGACATCCTCTATCGGCTTATTGCTTTGGCTGTCTACCTCTACACCGGCAATGGCATCTACTACATCCATACCATCGAACACCTGACCAAAAACGGTGTGTCCCCGGTCAACCGGACTATACGCGCCATCCAGGTTCGGATTGCCGCCGTTTTCCTCATACAGCTTCTCAATTTCTTCCGTCAGCTTATCCGTGTCAAAGGCCGAGCCGTACTGCATCCCGAATTGCTCCTTATATTCTTCTCCTACCTGGTCAAGAGCCGCCTTATACTGCGCCCAATATTGCTTGTAAAAATCCCAGCCGGAAAAGGCACTGGCCGGCGCCTGGTTGATAAAGAACTGGCTACCGTTGGTATCCGGCCCGGAATTCGCCATAGACAGAGAACCGCGGATATTGAACAGAGTATCGCTGAATTCATCCTCAAAAGGTTCGCCCCAGATACTCTTGCCGCCAGTCCCGTCGCCGTCAGGATCCCCGCCTTGAATCATAAAATCTTTGATTACCCGATGAAAGGTCAAGCCGTCGTAATAGCCCTCTTTTGCGTGCGTTTTAAAATTCTCTACAGCTTTGGGAGCGGCTTCCGGAAAAAAGCGAATACTGATATCCCCCATACTGGTATGCATAATTGCGATCTCTTCCCCGTTTTGCGGCATATCTAACTGATATCCTACAGATCCTTTAGAACCTTGACATCCTGTAAACACGCCAAAAGTTAGCGCCAGAGTCAAGACACAAATCACCGCAATCATTCTATGTTTCAATGAAAACCCCTCCTTACTGATATAAAACTATTTTAGTATATGTACTATTTTTTTGCAATAGACAGTTTATGAATTAACGCTTCTAATTTAGCGGTCCGGCTGCATATAATACTATGCACACGAAATCGGGAGGTATTAAGTTGAAAAATGTACGCAATCAAAAATCGCAGACAATAAATGAACGGATTCATGACTTGTTTGTGTGCGAAGGGGGTGGAGCGTTGTGCTCCCAAAAATAAATGAATTTTCTCCGGAAGGCTGGAGGATGGATACGCCTGAAAACCAGGCTGCCTTCCAATCCGCCTCCACCCTGGCCGACGCATGCCGGGACCGAAAAATCTTAGAAGGCCGTGCCATCATCTGCGACAGTAACCATAATCTTATTGTGGACTGCGGATGTATGCGTGGATTAATTCCTCGGGAAGAAGGAGCCCTCGGCATGAACGACGGTAGTGTGAGAGATATCGCCGTCATCTCCCGGGTAAACCGCCCTGTCTGCTTTCTCGTAACCGGGTTTCAAAAAAATGAAACCGGAAAAACCACCGCCATACTATCACGCCGTGCCGCTCAGGAACTGTGTATGAAAGAATACGTTTCGTCCTTGGTTCCCGGCGATGTCATCGACGCCAGAATTACCCATCTGGAAAACTTTGGCGCTTTCGCGGACATCGGCTGCGGCATTGTTTCTCTGCTTCCTATCGATATGATATCCGTTTCCCGGATTGATCATCCCAGAGAACGTTTTTCAGTGGGGATGGACATTACCGCGATCATCAAAACCATCGACAATGGACGCATCAGTCTGACCCACAAAGAACTTCTGGGCACCTGGGAGGAAAACGCCGCCTTATTTTCCCCAGGTGAAACCGTCGCAGGTATTATCCGGTCTGTGGAAAGCTATGGTGCCTTCGTGGAATTGACACCGAATCTTGCCGGGCTTGCTGAAATCAAAGAAGGTATTTTCCCCGGACAGCAGGCCAGTGTCTACATCAAAAGCATTATTCCCGCTAAAATGAAAGTAAAACTAATTATCGTCGATACTTTTCAATACGATTATCGTCCCTGTGTTCCTGATTATTTTTATCATGAAAAACATATGGACCGGTTTGTTTATTCACCGGCATCCAGCGAAAAACGGGTAGAAACTCTATTTTCACCTTGTGAAAACCCGATATAAAAAATCCGAAATAGAAACATTCAGTTACAGGTCTTTTTGCAGAGAAAAAAAGAGCGGTACAGCAAGCTGTACCGCTCTTAAGCATTCCTTAAGAAAACTTATTTCACTTCTACTTCGGCGCCAGCCTCGACCAGCTTAGCCTTCAGAGCTTCGGCATCGTCCTTAGAAATGCCTTCCTTGACGTTCTTCGGAGCACCGTCAACCAGAGCCTTGGCTTCCTTCAGACCAAGACCGGTAGCCTCGCGGACAACCTTGATCACAGCGATCTTGTTGGCGCCAGCAGCCTTCAGGACAACGTCAAACTCAGTCTTCTCCTCAGCAGCGGCAGGAGCAGCGCCACCAGCAGCAGGAGCAGCAGCAACAGCAACAGGAGCAGCGGCGGAAACGCCGAATTCTTCTTCCAGAGCCTTAACGAGCTCGCTGAGCTCTAGAACAGTTAAGGATTTAACATCTTCAATTAACTTTACAACTTTATCAGACATGTTAGGTACCTCCATCAATTTTAAATTTAAATTTTTTATGCGCTCTGCTTTTCTGCAATCGCATTCAGCGCAACAACCAAGCCCTTCAAAGTGCCATTAAGCACAGTGACGAAACCAGAAATCGGGGCGTTCAAGCCGCCCAATGCCTTGGCAACCAAAACCTCTTTGGAAGGAAGCTTAGCCAGCTCCTCAACTTCCGCGCTGCTCATAACCTTACCGTCCACAAAGCCGGATTTGACCTTGAAGAACTTATGGGTCTCAGCAAACTTACAGAGAATTCTAGCAGCCGCCACATGATCCTCCGCGCTGACTGCCAACGCGGTTGTACCCTCCAGGACTGGATCCAAGCCATCTACGCCGGCTTCTTTCGCAGCACGAGAGAGCAGGGTGTTTTTCACAACAGAATAGCTGACGCCGGCCTCACGTAGTTCCTTACGGAGCTTCGTATCGTCGGCCACATTGATTCCTTTATACTCGACCAGAACACCAGCACAGGAACCCTTGATTTTTTCCGCTAAATCTGCTACAGCCTGTTTCTTTTGCTCTAAAATTTTCTCACTTGGCAATTTCTTTTCACCTCCGCAAAATGAGATGTAAAAAGGCCCTTTCCGCATACCGGAAAGGGCCTGAAAATACCATACACAAAAATAATGCAGGCTTTGCAAGTCACCTTCCTCGGCAGGCAGAACAATAAGCTCTTTACGCAATAAGCACCTGCTGTCTTTGGAAAAGATCAGCGAATATTATACTAGCACAGACCACGCGATCTGTCAAGCAACAAAATTAAGCACCAAACTTATTGGGATTCAGTCGGATACCAGGGCCCATGGTAGTAGCAACCACACAGGACTTGATATACTGGCCTTTCGCCGCGGCGGGCTTCGCTTTTACGATAGCACCCATCAAGGTATCAAAGTTCTCCTGGAGCTTTTGCACGCCAAAAGAAGCTTTGCCAATAGGACAATGGATGATGTTAGTCTTATCCAAGCGGTACTCGATTTTACCGGCTTTCGCCTCGGTAACAGCCTTAGCGATATCCGGTGTCACCGTACCGGCCTTGGGGTTAGGCATCAAGCCACGAGGGCCAAGCACCTTACCCAAACGGCCAACCACGCCCATCATGTCAGGAGTGGTAATGACCACATCAAAATCCATCCAGCCTTCCTGCTGAATCTTAGCGGCCATTTCTTCTCCGCCTACAAACTCAGCGCCGGCTGCCTGGGCTTTTTCCACATTGTCGCCTTTGCAGATTGCCAGTACCCGGACATTTTTACCAGTACCATTGGGCAATACGATGGCGCCACGAACCTGTTGATCCGCGTGACGGCTATCAACACCCAGTTTAATGTGAGCTTCTACCGTCTCGTCAAACTTAGCCTTGGCGGTTTTGATACAAACATCAAGAGCCTCTTCGGCATCGTATAATTTTGTTCTGTCGATCAGCTTAGCGCTGTCAACATATTTTTTACCGTGTTTCATTGGTTTTCCTCCCTATTGAGTGGTAAAATCGGAAATTTCCTCCCACCCGGGTATTTGATCAGTCGACAACCTCAATGCCCATGCTGCGGGCGGTACCAGCGATCATACTCATCGCGGAATCAATGCTAGCAGCGTTTAAATCGGGCATCTTCTGCTCGGCAATCTTCTTGACCTGTTCACGGGTAATCTTCGCGACCTTTTGCTTGTTCGGCACACCGGAAGCATGCTCGATACCACAAGCCTTTTTAATCAATACTGCAGCGGGGGGCGTCTTAGTCACAAATGTGAAAGAACGGTCCGCGTAAACAGTAATGACGACAGGAATTACGAGTCCTACGTCGTTCTTCGTGCGCTCATTGAATTCCTTCGTGAACGCCATAATGTTGACACCGTGCTGACCTAACGCAGGTCCAACAGGCGGCGCCGGGGTAGCCTTGCCAGCAGGTATCTGGAGCTTAATGAAGCCAGTAACCTTTTGAGCCATTTCTTTGCACCTCCAAAATTCGTGGTAACTTACGGAAAGGCGTTTCGCCTTCCTCCCACAAGGGACTGACTGTCCCTTTGTTAAACAGCGGAAATCCGCCGTTTAATTGGTTAAGTTATTCGGCCGGTTCTACCTGATCCAACTCAAGTTCAACCGGTGTTTCGCGCCCGAACATAGAAACTGTAACCCGGACGCTGTTTTTCTCGGTGTTCATTTCTTCTACAGTACCGACGAACCCATCCAGCGGGCCGTCTACAATGCGGACAGAATCGCCCACCTCGTAAGAAACTTCCACCTGGCGTACCTCCACGCCCATTCTCGCCACCTCTTCATCGGTGAGGGGAATCGGCTTGGAAGACGGACCGACAAAGCCGGTACATCCACGAATATTTCGCACCACGTACCAAGACTCGTCTGTGAGCACCATCTTGACCAAAACATAACTGGGATAAATTTTCCGCTCAACCTGGCGGGTTTTATTATCCTTGACCTCTGTTACCATTTCCGTAGGAACCCGAACCTCTTGGATCAGATCCTGAAGCTGACGGTTTTCCACAGTTTTCTCAAGATTAGACGCTACCTTGTTTTCATACCCGGAATAGGTATGTACTACATACCATTTTGCTTCCTCTGGCATTTTTTCTCCTCCGTCTGGCTTATCCTGCTACGCCCATAAACAAGCGGAACAGGTTGATCAGACCCGTATCCAACGCAAAAATGAACAAACCGATGATGACAATCACCGAAACCACTACGCCCATGTTTTTAAACACAGCCTTAGGAGTCGGCCATACAATCTTTTTGATCTCATTTTTGCAATCGCGGAAGAACTTTACAGCGCTACGGAAAACGTTGCGCTTCTTATCAGCAGCATTTGCCATGTGTTGTCCCTCCGTCCAAACTATTTGGTCTCTTTATGCGTAGTATGCTTCTTACAAAATCTGCAATACTTATGCATCTCGAGCCTGTCCGGATCATTCTTCTTGTTCTTCATTGTGTTGTAGTTGCGCTGTTTGCACTCTGTGCAGGCTAGTGTAATTTTTACTCTCATGACGGCACCTCCCGGTAATTCGGAATTTTCAAAAGCCTCCCTCAAAAAGGCGCAAAAAAATAAAGCCTCCATTTGAGGTAAAATGATTATAGCATACCATAATAAATTCGTCAAGCCCTTTTTTATCGGGCTTGACGAGTTTTATCATATTATCTTCTCATATCGTTCAGGGTGCTGCCCATAAAGCTCTTTTTCGGCTTTTTCTTCTTCTCGGGCTTTACCTTTTTTCCTTTATATTTCAGGGCGTTTTTCCAAGCTTTCTGTAAAGAGGGGGTCATCGCCTCTCTGGCGGTCTCCGCCGCGTCTCCCTCAATGGAATTCAAAATTACCATGGTGATGATTCCGCGGACATCCAGATCGCCCACATTATAAACATCATCAAGAATCGTGAACAACTTTTCCTTTTTCTGTTGCTCGCCGGGATGGTTCAAAAGGTAAAGCACCTTGGGCACCAATTTCTCCCTTGCGAAGGTCACCCCGCGGAAAGAGGAGTAATGCTCCTTTTCAAAACGGATTTCTTCCCGCAACTCTGGAAATATATTTACCAGACGATTGCAGAAAAACAGCGGATCCACATTTCCCTCATCGTTTTTCTTTTTCTTTTTGTTCTGCTGCTGGACAATGGCTTTGCGCTTCGGGCCCTCCACCGTCTCCACAAAGTCGGCGGCAATGCTTTCGGCCTCTTTGGTGGAATCCGTCTCTGGATCGAACAGCCAAACGGCGATGTTTTTCCACTTATTGTCCGGGCCCTCATCCGTCATAGCGCAGCTTCTCAAAAAGTATTTCTTGACTTCTCCGTCAAACAGCACACTGTAAGCGGCACCTTCTCCGGTATACAGAGCGATCTGCTCCTTTTGGCTGTCTGTTTCTACTTTTTGGCGGACAAACCCCTGGCTGTCGAGAGCCTCTCCCACCTTATCGGCAATCAGGTCAAACGCCTTGTTATCCAAAAAAATCACTCCTGGTTTTATATTCATCTGATATTCAGTTTTATATTATAACACTTCTGCTTAAATTTGTCACCCTTTTCCGCTGGATTCTCTCACTTTTTTCAATTGCACCTTTTGCGCTTCTGTGGTATGATATAATACTGAAAAATAAACGGCAGCCTGTTTTTCAGAATCATGAGAACATAGGAGCGTGATTTTTTTGTCTAAACTACAAATCGCGGTGCTGTTCGGCGGTGTCTCCTCAGAACACGAGGTTTCCAGAATGTCCGCCACCACTGTGCTGAGAGCTATCGACAAAAACCGTTATGAAGTAACTCCGGTTGGCATCAAAAAGGATGGCAGCTGGTGGTTGTATCCCGGCGATATCGATCTGATTCTCGACGGCCGCTGGGAAAACTGTCCCGATAATCTTCCCGCCTTTTTTCCGCCGGACGCCTCCGTGGGAGGGCTACTGATCCGGGATTCTGATCACAGCTACACCGTCAAAAAGATCGACTGCGTCATTCCCGCCCTTCATGGAAAAAACGGCGAAGACGGCACCATACAGGGCCTTTTACAGCTTGCGGGCATTCCCTTTGTCGGCTGTGATATGACTTCTTCCGCTATTTGCATGGATAAAGTCATCACCAACGTCATGCTGGAACAGGCTGGGATCCCACAGGCTGGATTCACTTGGCTCTACGCCTATGAGTTTCAAAATTCACCTGAGGAATCGGTGTATAAAATAGAAAAGGATATGTGCCGATATCCTGTATTTGTTAAGCCGGCCAGCGCAGGATCGTCTGTTGGAGTCAGCAAGGCGGAAAACCGCGAGGAGCTGAAAGCCGCTATCGCCAAGGCCGCTCGGGAAGATGGAAAAATCCTCATTGAGGAAAACATCGTTGGCCAGGAAGTGGAGTGCGCTGTTTTGGGTAACGAGGATGACCTGCTCGCCTCTACCGTAGGGGAAATCGCTCCTTCCAATGAGTTTTACGACTACGAGGCAAAATACATTTCCGGCACCTCAGGGCTTTATATTCCCGCGCATTTGGATGCCGATGTCATTGAGAAAATTCGTTCTACCGCGAAAAGGGCTTATCAGGTGCTGGGCTGCAGCGGCCTGGCCCGGGTGGATTTCTTTGTGAGAAACGGCAGCGAGGTGCTGCTGAACGAATTGAACACCCTGCCCGGCTTTACCGCGATCAGCATGTACCCCAAGCTGATGGAGCAGGAAGGGCTTTCCAATCAGGAATTGATCCATCGGCTAATCCAGCTGGCGATAAAGCGCATGGGAAAAGGAGCGGATGCGTGATGGCCTCCAACCAGTCCATCGGGGTTTTTGACTCCGGCGTAGGCGGACTGACCGCTGTAAAGGAATTGAGGGCCTTACTGCCTCACGAGGATATCGTCTATTTTGGGGACACCAGCCGCACGCCTTATGGCAACCGCAGCCGGGACACCATTTTGCGCTACGCAAGGCAGGATGTAAATTTTCTTCTTTCTCAAAAAGTCAAAATGATTATTGCCGCCTGCGGAACTGTCAGTTCGGTAGCGGCTTCTATGGGGCATAGCCTTCCCGTACCTTTTACCGGAGTGGTTTCCCCTACCTGCCGGGCCGCGGCGAAAGCTACCAAAAACAAGAAAATCGGCGTAATCGCTACAGCCGCCACTATCGGCAGCGGCTCTTACCGCAAGGAGCTGAACGCTCTGCATCCTGAAATCCAGGTTTTTGAGCAGTCCTGTCCCCTTTTCGTTCCGCTGGTGGAAAACGCCTTTATCGATCCCGACGACCAGGTAACTAACCTAGTCGCCCAGCGGTATCTCTCCCATCTGCGTGACGCCGGCGTGGATACCTTGATTTTAGGCTGCACCCATTATCCGATCATCAGTCCCATTATTTCTAAAATCATGGGCGATCAGGTAACCCTGATCGATTCTGGAAAGGAAACGGCTATCTATGCCGCTCAACTGCTAAAGGACCAACAGCTTTTGGCGTCTGGATGTCAGACTGGCCGAAACGCCTTCTACGTCAGTGACAGTGTGGATGGTTTTAATCAGATTGCGGATATCTTCCTCGGCAAGGATATGGACCACAGCGCCTGCCGAATTAATATAGAGGAATATTAAAATAGAGTAGGAGCATTAAAGCGAATGCAGGAAAATTATTTAATCTCCATCGTAGGTACCCAGGAAATCGACGGAGAAAAGGATCAGATCGAGTTGACTACTGTAGGCAGCTATGTCCGCAAGGGGAACAGCCGGTACATCGTGTATCACGAATTCAACCAGGATTTCCCCGCCGGAAAGGTCACCTCCATCTTAAAAGTAGAAGACAACAAAAGGGTGACCCTGATCCGCTCCGGCGGACAGCGCTCCCGCCTGGTGCTGGAAAAGGGCAAACGTCATTTATGTCACTACGACACCGGCTTTGGCTCTCTGATGGTCGGCGTGTTCGCCCAATCTATCCACAGCGATCTGACCGACACCGGAGGCACCCTAGATGTCAGTTATTCTCTGGACATCAATTCCGGTTTAAACAGCATGAACGAAATCTTTGTGGACGTCAAAAAGAATGGAAAAAAATCATAAGAGAGGATAGAAAGAAACATGTCAAAACTTGTAGCTCAGGCAACCAGCGATTTGCGGCAGATTATTTTAGACGCTTTAGGCAGAGCTGTAGCGGAAAAAGCCCTTCCCATGGAACCAACGCCAGATTTTACCATTGAGACTCCTGCCGATCCTTCTCATGGAGATTTCGCCACTAATGTGGCTATGGTATCCGCCAAGGCATTTCACATGGCACCCCGGAAAATCGCCGAGGTCCTCTCTCCCTATTTTGAGTTTTCCGGCACCTATTTTGAGAAATTCGAAATCGCCGGTCCCGGATTCATCAACTTCTTTTTGAGTCCCAGGTTCTATGCCGCCGTGTTGCGGGATATTGAGTCCTTGCAAGACAGCTATGGCCATTCCGATTTTGGCAAAGGGAAAAAAATAAACGTGGAGTTTGTTTCCGCCAATCCCACCGGTCCCATGCATATGGGCAACGCCAGAGGCGGCGCTCTCGGTGACTGCCTGGCGGCGGTTCTGGATGCGGCTGGATATGAGGTCTCCCGGGAGTTTTACATCAACGACGCAGGAAATCAGATCGATAAATTCGCCCTTTCCCTAGATATCCGCTATCAGCAGATTTTCAAGGGAGAAGAGTCTGTCCCCATGCCGGAAGACTGCTATCAGGGTGCCGATATTTTAGAGCGGGCTCAGGAGTTCGCCGGTCTTCACGGTGATAGCTACCTGAAAAAAAGCCAGGAAGAGCGTCAAAAGGCTCTGGTCGATTTCGCCCTGCCGAAGAACATCGCTAAGATGCAGTCTGATCTGAAAAAATACCGCATTGAGTACGACACCTGGTTCCATGAGAGCGTGCTCCATAACGACGGGGAAATTCAGGACACCTTAAAGATTCTGAAAGAAAAAGGTATGACCTACGAATTGGATGGCGCCCTTTGGTACAAAGCCACTGACTTCGGCTCGGAAAAAGATGAGGTTTTGGTTCGGAAAAACGGTAATCCCACCTATTTCGCCGCGGACATCGCCTATCACCGAAATAAATTCCAACGGGGGTTTGACCGGTGTATCGATATCTGGGGCGCCGATCACCACGGACACGTTTCCAGGATGAAAGGCGCTATGAACGCGATAGGACTGGATGGGAACAAGCTGGATGTCGTCCTGATGCAGCTGGTCAAGCTAGTCCGCAACGGAGAGATTGTCCGTATGAGCAAACGGACCGGAAAGGCCATTCAACTGGCTGATCTGCTGGATGAGGTTCCCGTAGACGCCGCCCGGTTCCTGTTCAACATGCGGGAAGCCAATTCCCAAATGGAGTTTGATCTGGATTTGGCGGTTCAGCAGGACGCACAAAACCCGGTGTATTACGTTCAGTACGCTCATGCCCGAATCTGCAGTATTTTAAAGGCCTTGGAAAAAGACGGCATTACCAAGCGTACCTGTTCCGAGGATGAACTGCTTCTGCTGTCTCAGCCGGAGGAGCTTAATTTAATTCGTCACCTGGCCGCCTATACCGGAGAAATTGTTTCCGCCGCTAAGGACTACGATCCGGCAAGAATCACTCGTTATGTTATCGATTTAGCCAATCTGTTCCATAAGTTTTATAACGCCTGCCGCGTGAAGGGCGAGGAAGACAGTCTCTGTCAGGCCCGTCTGACCTTATGCGTCGCGGTAAAAACAGTGATTCACAACGTGTTGACTATGTTTAAAATCGCCGCCCCCGAATCCATGTGACAAACTTACTGTTTCATTGTCGGGATCGCCAAACCACACTTTAAAATCGCTGCGATCGCATCCATGGTCTGCATCCAAATCAGCCCCCGCTTGAATCAGCATAGTCGAATTTCCGTACTGGTACTAACTCGATTTGGCCTATACCGATTGAACCCATATTTTTGAATCGGCGCATCCAAACCGATACCCTTAAATCGGCCCAAACCTATGTAATCTATTGAACTTTATAAAAGGAGTTTACCTTATGAGTTTCCCATTTCATCTGCCCCTGATTTTAGACGGCGCCACCGGAACCAATCTAATCGCCGCCGGTATGCCCAGCGGCGTGTGCGTGGAACAATGGATTTTAGAGCACCCTGAAAAGCTCCAGTCTTTGCAGCGTTCGTTTCTCGAGGCTGGCTCCAATGCGGTTATGGCCCCCACCTTCGGCGCGAACCGTGAAAAGCTGTCGGCTTACGGTCTTCAGGACCGGGTGGAGGAAATCAATTTAAAGCTGGTGGCCCTGAGCAAAGAGGTCGCGAAACCTTTTCAAGCCTTAGTAGGCGGAGATGTCTCTCCCGCCGGCGTGATGATTGAGCCTTACGGCGATCTGACTTTTGACGAGCTTTATGACATTTATTTTGAGCAAATCCGCGCCTTAAAAAAAGCGGGTGTAGATTTTATCGCTCTGGAAACCCAGATGGGAATGGCCGATCTGCGGGCTGGTGTTTTGGCGGCGAAAGAGGTGGGTCTTCCTGTATTCGCAACCATTACAGTAGAGGACAACGGCAGAACCATTATGGGAGCAAAGTTCCTTCCGGTGCTGATTACATTGCAAGCCCTAGGTGCTACCGCCGTAGGTCTGAACTGCTCCACCGGTCCCGATGTGATGAAAGAATTGCTAGAAGACGCGGTGTCCCACGCTCAAATCCCCCTGATTGCCAAGCCTAACGCCGGCAAGCCATCGCAGGATGACCCAACCGTATATCCTCTTTCTCCCACTGAATTCGCCGAAAAAATGGAGGCCCTTTTGTCCGCCGGCGCCCAAATCGTAGGCGGCTGTTGTGGCTCTACGCCAGAACATATCAGGGAACTCGCGCAAACAGTGGAAAATACTTATCGGGAGCTTCCTCCCCAGGAGCCGGATCATTTTGCCGCCGCCATTGAAAGCGAAAGCTTTTTCCTGGGCGACGATATTTCTCTCAGCGAGCCGCTGGAATGCAGCTATGATCTTGGCGACGATCTGATTGACATTGAAGATGAGCAGGTTAATGCTGCCTTGGTAGAGGTCAGCAGCATAGATGACGCTAAACTACTGATCGAAAACGCTTCTATGACTCGGCTCCCCATTGTAGTGCGAATTCATCATCTCGATGTACTAGAATACACTCTTCGAAACTTTCAGGGACGTCTAATTGTGGATTCTGCCTGTGATTTGGAAGAGGAAGAAATGAAACCTATCGTTGACTATTATGGCGCGATCTTGTATTAACCCATAAAGAATACAAAACTAACATGAGGATAAAAACCTAACAAGAGGATAAAACCTAGCAAGCGAATAAACCAAGTCTATTCTCCTTACTGATCTCTTTAGAGGATACGATTCTCACTGCTACAGGTCATGATCCGGCGCAGATCAGATTAATAGTGAATTGTCAAACTAAGAGCAACAGGAAAAGAGTTCAAAGTCCCATAATT
>CAUFXR010000041.1 GCA_959596515.1 uncultured Oscillospiraceae bacterium | reverse complement strand
TGTATGAACTCTTTTATTTCCCTAAACTGTTGCTCTTGATAGTATAATTCACCCACACAGTAAAAAAGCAGCGGCCTTTCGGCCGCTGCTTTTGGGAAAAAGAATACGCCGGGATTTACGCTTCCTCGATCATCTTGACGATGAACTGCTTCGGTCTGGCCCCTATGGAGCTGGCCACCGGCTTGCCGTCCTTCATGACCACCAAGGTCGGGATGCTCATCACCTGGAACTGCTGGGCAAGCTCTGGCTGCTCATCCACATTCACCTTACACACTTTAACGCCGGCAGGGGATTCCTCCGCGATTTCATCTACGATCGGAGAAACCATTCTGCACGGGCCGCACCAAGTCGCCCAAAAATCGATCAATACCTTTTCCTTGCTTTCTACAACTTCAGACTGGAAATTTTGTTTTGTAAGCTCAATAACTGCCATGATAAATTCCTCCTGTTTATTTTAAATAATTATTCCTGAACCGGCGTACGTTCGCCGCTCATAGTCTGCTCAATAATGCTATCCATCATACTTCTAGTCAGCATACCGGTAATGTATCCAAACACATTCCCATTCCGGTCAATCATAAAGGTCGTTGGGAACGAGGAAACTCCATAACTCTGGAACGCTTCCCCTGTGGTATCCATTACCACAGGATAAGTATATCCTTTTTCAGCAAGAAACGCCTCGACTTCCTCTTGCGTCACATCCTGGTTATAGGGGTTCTCCTCTGATCTGGGGTTAGCGACGCCCAGCACCACCACCTCTTCCTCATTCATGCCGTAATCCTCATAAAGCTTTTGGATGTCTGGCATTTCCGATTGGCACGGAGGACACCAAGTGGCCCAAAAGTTCAAAAACACCACTTTCTCCTTATAATCCGAAAGCGTGTGTTTCTGGCCATTTTGATCATAAAAGGTGAAATCCGGGGCGGGCGGCAAAGATTGGGCCTCGCTGGAACTGGAAGCTTGAGAGGATGAAGAAGATTCGCTCTCAGCGCCTGAAGAGGACACGCTTCCGGCCTGCTGATCCGTGGTGGAGGATACAGATTCGCCTCCAGCCGCGCCTCCAAAGCTGGAAAGATAACCAGTAATTCCATTCATCCAACCGGTGAGCATCATCACGCCCATCAGGATCATCAGCACACCGCCGGTCTTAACGGTATATTTTACCACTTTTTGGTGCCGTTTGAAGAAATCCAGTACGGTACCGGTAAATAGGCCCACCGCCAGGAAAGGAATCACAAAGCCCAACGTGTAAACACCGATCAAGGCGTAGCCTACCGCTGAGGAGCTGGCTGAGGAGGCCATCAGCAGTACGCTGGTGAGCGCCGGACCTACGCAGGGCGTCCAGGCGAAACTGAAGGTGAACCCTAAAATCAGCGCGACCGCCGGATTCATCGCGAAGCGGTCCAAACGAAAAGGAAGTCGATGCTCCCGAGTGAAAACATTGGTGCCGAATAATTGGAACGCTCCAAACAGAATCACCAGCACGCCGCCAATTCTGGCAAATAAAACCCGATTACCGCTGAAAAATTGTCCCACTGCGGTAAAGCCAAACCCTAGAAGGAAGAAGGCAAAACTGATCCCCAGAACAAAAAACAGGGTGTTGATGGTCACCTTAGAGCGCTTGTAATGTATGGTGCCATCTTCATCCACAGTTTTGGCGCCGCCTGCCAGATAGCCAATATAAAGCGGCACCAGCGGCAGAACACAGGGAGAGAAAAAACTCAAAAGCCCCTGAAGGAATACGGTAAGTCCTGAAATTCCTGTTTCAATTGTGAATCCCATAAATACCTCCATCCACCACTAAGATTTTCGCAGCGCTTCCGAACAGCCAAACTTTCTGCCCTGACTTTTCTGTATCAGCGCCGTACCGACATCTTCAATGGTAATTCCTTCTAGTCGCTTTTGACAAAGGGAGTCCAGCTCGGAATAGAGCCGATCCATCACATCCGCCATGCCAGAAGCCACCATACAGTCCTGATCCTGACCGCCGCTTCGCCAATGCGAACACACAAATTCGGTCTGCAGGGCGGCGCTCACCTCATTTAATGTGATCTCACCCGCAGGCTTCGCTAAGGTATAGCCGCCGTCACTTCCCTCTTTAGTTAAAACCAGCCCCGCTTTCTTTAATCTTGCCATTACCTTGCGGATCCTTACAGGATTTGTACAAATATTGTTGGCAAGAACCTCGCTGGACAAACATCGATTTTTTAGATTCAAAAATACCAGGCCATGTATCGCAATACAGAATTCGCTGTTCATAAATATTCTATCCTTTCCTATTCTGGTGTACTGCGGAAAAACTTGTCGTCATCAAAAATGTAATTTTTTTGTTTTAGTTTCTAATTGTAATTATAATTATTACAGTTTTATTTGTCAATAGATCTCTTTAATTTTTTTAAATTAAATTTGTAATATTCGTAAGCGTGTTTGAGAAAGCGCTTTCCTCGGGACAATAGAACCGGAAGATTAAATTCGGAAAATAAGGAGCCCACTGCGTCCCTGTTTCCCGGACAACTCTCAAATGCTATGTCAAAAGAGAAAAAGTGTACCCCAGCTTCAGGCTGGAGAACACTCGATTTCGAAAGGCTAAATCGTGTTTTCCGGTAAACGAAGCGCCCATAAAAGCTGCATATCAAGCGCCGGCAATATCATCTTATATTGTCTCACTTGTTTCCGCTTATATTGCCTCACTTGTTTCCGCCTTTTCAAAGCCTTCCTTTGAAAGCCTTTGAAAATACGCATGCAGTAAATAAAAAAGGCCTGCCGATTCCGGGCAGAGCCTTTTAGTTTGTTTTATTTCAGCTGTCATTCGACTGTAAATGTATGAGAGTAGATCTCACTGCCGTCTGGATTTAAATATCTTATAACCAGCACCGGCTTCTCGATATTGACCTCAGCTTTGACGTTATCCAAAATTTCTTGAAAAGCTTCCTGCTCCGACTCTATTCCCTGTTTCAAGATTTCTCTGGATGATTCCACTTCCAGCGCCTGTGCATAAGTATACGTATAAATCAATTGGTCTCCCTGGCTGGTGACCTCCAGGCTCAAGCCGCTGCCTTCCAGAACGCTTTTATCCGCAGCGATCGAGGACTGCATTTCTTCTCCCTCTAAAAAAGCTTCCATAGAGTCGTATTGAGGGCCCCTGCAGCCGGCAACGAAGAAAACTGATGCCGCAATGAGGATCAGCGTCAGCATACAACGTAATATCTTTTTCATGTCAGAATCAACTCCTAAAAATAAAAGGGTCTTCATTAGTGTATCCCAAACAAAAGGGTTTTTCAATCATTCTTTATAAAAATTTTTATAAAATTGCGCTTCCCGGCAAAGAAAGGCTTACATAAGCTCTTAGGCAAGCTCTGAAAGGCTTTTGTGGTAACCTTTACAAGAGCGGATTAAGTTCTTTTCCGTACGAATCCAAAAAGGCGCAAAATGTTTGTCGCTCTCCTTGCCCAGCGTTCTTGAGGCAGGAGGTACGCTTCCGAAAATATCTTCATTTTTTCTGGCTCTCTTTCATTCTGCTATACGCTCTGCTGAACCTCCGCTCTACGCTTTCAGCGAAAAATTTTTACTTTCCTCTTAGCAAAGCCAAGACAGAAGTTACCAAAGCGACAAAAGGGCCCGACGCTCCAAACGCCGGGCCCTTCCTATTTGTTTTATTCTGCCGCAGTAAATTCTTGAGAATAAATTTCCGTTCCATCCTTTTCCAAATATCTAACTTCCACAATAGGATTCTCCACATTTACCGCGTTTTTAAGTTCCTTGGCCACATCCTCAAAAACAGACGCTTGCTGCTCGGTAGCAGTAACCAGGGCTTCTTTGGTAGCCTCGACATCGAGATCCATTTGATAAGTGTAAACATACACCAGCTTATTACCTTCGGCCACAATGTCCATGGTAAGAATACCGTCCTCTACAGACTCTTTTGCTTCTTTAATCTGTGACTGCATTTCATCGGTAGCGACAAAGGCTTCGATCGACTCAATCTTACCCCTGTTACAGGAAGTGAATGACAATGCCATAGCAAAAACCATCACCAAAGCAAGCACGCTGGACAAAACTTTTTTCATAACCAATCTACTCCTCTATATTATATATATTTTAGGGAAATAAAACAACCTACTGCTTCCAAGGTGTATTGGATGAATCAGTCAAAGTAGCTTTTTTTGACTAAATAACCCAAGCCAAACAAATATATATTGTTTAGACTGAACAACCAAGAAGTAGTATAATATAAATCCTTAAGTTTGTCAATGTAATATCAGGCAACTTTAAAAAATTAGGTCTGTAGCACGAGATAAGTCCGACCAGTACCATTAAAAAAGGGGAACATATGGCTGTGACCATTCACGGCTAAGTGTATCCACCAGGGTGACATGGCGCCAATCAACTAACGATAAAATCGTAAAAATTTTTCAATCGTGGCCAACCACGGCCTTGCTTCAATCTACCGGGTATTGTCTAATCGGCAACCTCCATACAGAGCTTTATCCAGATAAGGTATATGGGACGGAGCCTTTTTCTCAAAAGAATATACGGAGCGGTGTGTAGACAGATACTTAACGGATAAAACGCTCATAGGTCAATCTATGGAGTGAGATACTGTGAAGGAAAAATCCTCCATCAAGTTCAAATTTTCTTCGTCCGCTGTTTTGAGCCCGCAGGGCTAAATCAGAAATATAAAATTTGTCCCTTCTTAGAAAAGAGGCTTCCTCAAAGGCCTCTTTTTCACTTTTACCTTTAGGTGTTCTGATCTTTATAATATTTTTCTTCGCGGAGCGAAAAGCGAGTTTTTCGGCATTTCGCATTTTGCATTTTGGGGAGTACCTATGGGCCGTTTTTATTAGCGCTTTTTTAAATGAATCGTTTCTTTTTCTAGCATTACGGATATGTTTTTAACCACTGAATATTTACCTCAGCTTGGCAAATGCTAATCTTGCATCATAAAAAATTTCAGAAAGGTGCGGTGAGGCTTTTGACTCCGAATATAAAATTAATCAGCAATAATGACGGTACGTATGACCTTATTCTTGAGTACTCCGGCAAAGGTGCGGAAATCGCGGAAGAATTCGATCTCAAGAAAAATCTGAAGGAAAATTCCAAAAAGCTTTGGGACAGTATTCTTCCCTACGCCAAAAAGGTGAAAATCAAAAGTGTGAAAATTTTAGTTTCCGGTGTTTTAATCGCATCGGTCGTATTTTCAACCTTTATAGCCGCTTTTGCCGCAACAGACCGGTATACCATGGGTTACCTTTACAGCGGGACCGATCATCAGCAAATTGAATATGTTAATCAGACCAACGGTGCCTTAGATGTCGTATCTCCCAGCTATTTCGACATTCGGGAAGACGGCAGTCTAAAGCTAAATTATCTCAGTCCCTTTTTTATAAAAACCATGCACGACAAAGGAATTAAAGTAGTTCCCTTTTTAAGCAACCATTGGAATCGGACCGCGGGAATCAACGCCCTAAAAGATGTCGATTCTCTTTCCACACAGATCGCTGATTATGTGGAAGAATATGATTTAGACGGCGTTAACGTTGATATCGAAAACGTTACTCATGAACAAAGGAACCAATATACCGAGCTGGTCAGGCTGCTTCGGGAAAAGATTCCAAGCCATAAAGAAATTTCTGTGGCGGTTGCGGCGAACCCAAAGGATTGGCAGACAGGATGGCACGGCTCTTATGATTATACAGCACTGGCACAGTATGCCGATCATTTGCTTATCATGGCCTACGACGAACACTATGAGGGCGGAGATGCCGGCCCTGTCGCCAGCATCGACTTCGTGGAAAATTCAGTCAAATACGCTTTGAGCAAAACCTCTCCGGAAAAAATCGTAGTTGGAATTCCGTTTTACGGGCGCGTTTGGAGTTTGGACAACAGCCGGATTGTGGGAAAAGGCATCAGCAGCAAAACAATTCAGCAAATTTTGGAAAGCTGTGAGGCTACTGTGACCTATGACGAAGAGACTCAATCTGTGAAAGCGGAGTTCCTCGTTACGGAAGATAGCGGACATTTTACAGTCGGCGGAGATTTTGTGCTGGAACCGGGACGTTACGAAGTTTGGTTTGAAAACGATCAGTCTTATCAGGCAAAGCTTCGTCTGATAGAAAAGTACAATTTGAAAGGCGCCGGCGCCTGGGCTCTGGGGCAAGAAGATACCTCCATTTGGGATCACTACGAAAATTGGATTGATGGAGACAACTCGGATGATGAGACGTCCACACCTTCCACACCCTCCGAACCTCCCACGTCTTCTGAAACACCTACACCGGAACAGCCTTCCGCTCCAGGCAACGGAAACTCTTCTATCCCTGAAGACGATGGCTCCTCGGTTGCGCCGCCAGCCACAAACGAATATGTCGACGCTTGGATCAAGCCTGGGGAGACAAATGTTTCCGTCTATCAAAATTCAAATCTGAAAGGCAAAGTTATCGCCTCCTTATCCGGCGGAACCGCGGTATCCGCATTTGATACGGGCAGCGGCGTTTACCAGGTCAGGCTTTCCGATGGACGAACCGGCTATATCTCTTCAAACAATTTGACCTTTACGAAGCCATCTGAACCCTCTGCGCCCCAGTCTCCTTCCCAGGAATTCTTCATCTATGAAGTGAGAAAAGGAGATACCCTTTGGAAAATCGCTGAGCGCTTTTTGGGAAAAGGTAATCAATATCCCGTTATTATGGAGTTAAATGGTCTCACAAGTGATAGAATTTACGCCGGTATGCAATTAAAGATTCCAGGAAAGGGAAGCGCCAACAATGGAGATACTTCTGAAAGCACTTTACGGGAATATACTGTAAAACGTGGCGACTCGCTATGGAAAATCGCCAGAGAACAACTGGGATCCGGAAGCCGTTATCCGGAAATTATAGAACTGAATCAATTATCTAGCGATATTATTTATCCTGGACAGGTTCTCAAACTGCCCGCCAAATAAAATGCAAATGAAATTTGGAGCATTACACCTGGATTTTTATTTTGAGACCATTCTCAATTAAAACTTAAACTTCACTTTAGGAAAGATACCCATTAAATCCAATCTCGTAATGTGTTTGGATTTAATGGGTTTTCATTTCCGTTTTTTCCGTTTTTTCCGTTTTTTCATTTTTTGTTTTCTTTTTCATTTTCTTTCTCTTTCCTCTTTTCCCCTTACTTTTTCATTCACAAACAGAGCAGCCAAAATTTAAAATACCACACAGCGAACCGTGTGGTATTGCGTAGTACGCTTATTAAACAGATTCCCAGCGTGATATAGAAAAAGACAAAATCAAAGAGCTGAGCTCAAAACGCGGAAACGCGATGCGGCGCTCCGCTGGAAAGCGTAGAAACGCCCTCAAAGCGGAGGAAGGTTCAGGCCCATCCGATCGGGAAACACGGACAAAACAGGTACCCGCTTTGCGTAGGGAAAACCGCGAAATCAAGACTTACATAAAATCGTCAGGGAGAGGCAAAGTTACAGCTCGCTTCCAAGGATGTTTTTATTGCGGCGCACCGAATTTCGGGCGATATCTCCAAAACACAAAGAGCGACAACAAAACGGTGAGGATATCCGCTGTCACCTGGGACCAGACAATCCCATACATTCCCACGATTGCGTTCAGGATAAACAGCATTGGAATATTAAATACCAGCCATCTGGTGACACCCAAAAACAGAGAAATTCTGCCTCTACCAAACGCCTGGAAAAGATATACTGTGAAAAAGCTCAAAAACATCAACGGGGTTGCAAGCACCCGGACCCGGAGAAAATCGGAGGCAAGACTTACCGTTTGCGCGTCTCCAATAAACAGGCCGGAAAATTGAGTGGCAAACAGTTCATACAGCAGAATGCTAAAGCCCGCGATCACAAGTCCCAAGATACAGGAAAGCCGTATCGTATCATTCATGCGTTTTTCGTTTTCAGAAGCATAATTGTAGGCCACCAGAGGCATCATACCCTGACAGATCCCAATTCCCACATTGAGTGGGAACCGTTCGATTTTCAGCACGATTCCGATGGCTGCTAGAGCCAGATCGTGGTAGGAAACCATCAGTTTGTCAATAATGACATAGTCTAAATCAAACAAAAGCGTTGCAATAGCCGAGGGAATACCCACGCCGAAAACAGCTGCGATACTGCTTTTTTTCGGTAGGCCCTTTCGCATGGAAAAGGTGATGATCGAATCCTTTCCAAGACGCAGCAGTACGACAATAAAAAAGAGCATCGCAATGCAATTGGAAAGGCAGGTTGCGATTCCAGCACCAATCACCTCGGAGCCCTTCGGCAGCAGTACGAACATAAACAGAGGATCCAGAGCAATATTGAGCAGGCCGCCCAGTATGATCCCCGCGCTGGCCTCCTTGGAACGGCCTATGCTGCGGACCAAGTTGGATAGTACATTAGAAAGCACAGTCGGCACACCGCCTAATACAATGACAAAGAAAGCGTATTCTTTAGCATATTCGTAGGTGTATCCTCCCGCCCCCAGAAGTTCCAGAATCGGGCGCATGAACACAGCGATGATTAGTGAAAAAACGATAGCGATCAGTATCGCTATGTACAGGGAAAATGCGCTGACACGCCTGGCCTCATCTTTTTGAGACTGTCCTAGCAATCTGGAAATCAGTGAACCGCCGCCGATCCCCGCTAGTCCCGCAAAGCACAGGGTAATATTGAAGACCGGCAGGATCAAGGATGTTCCCGCGACCATATAAGGATTATTGGTCTGACCGACAAAAAAAGTATCTGCCATGTTGTAGATCAGGATGATCACCTGGCTGGCAACCGCCGGTATGATCATCTTTCGTAGTGCGATGGGAATAGGTAAATCGCGGAAAATATCTTCTTTTTTTAAATTTGATTTGGTTTGCATGATTAAATTCACCCGAACCATTATATCATTAAACAGTGTAAAAAGCCATTCTATAGGGAGCGGTTGTACTTTGTATATTTCACCGGGATGTCCGATGTGAAAAACTAAAAACTCCATCGCGTATGGTTTTATATTATCCGATGGCTTTAATGTTATCTATTCAGACAATAGAATCAACCCGCATAAAAAGCCCGAAACTCTACAAAGGCCGGATTTCGTATGAAAGCCAAGGAGCGAGAACGAAGTTTTGCTTTTGGAATGTCTAAATCGGGTACTGTCCATATCGTGGAGCGTTGTCAAAAAATATCTTTGGTACCCACAAGCGCCAAGTCCCATAAAAAACTCACTCAAACGCAAAGCGCGTTTGACACAGCCGGCGAGAAATATTGGCAAAACAGATACTCGCTGTACCCACAAGCGCCAAGCCCCATAAAAAACTCACTCAAACGCAAAGCGCGTTTGACGCAGCCGGCGAGAAATATTGGCAAAACAGATACTCGCTGTACCCACAAGCGCCAAGCCCCATAAAAAACTCACTCAAACGCAAAGCGCGTTTGACGCAGCCGGATTAAATTCTATAAACATCCTCACCCAAATCCTCCATACCAATATATTCCCAACCCCTATGTGGAATATTAGGTTTGTCCCAACGCATCACTATACCACCTCCGGTGGGGGAAAATCATCGTCCGTACTTATTCCGTGCTTGTCTGCAAATTTTTTTATCATTCCCATTTCCCTATAATCCTGCTGATAAGCACTCTCACGAGGCAAAGCCTGCCCTCTAATCTTTTGTAAAGTATCAATAATAATCAATTTTATCTCCGGATTCTGGTCAAGGATATTATCAAGATATTCCAACAAGCCATTTTCGAGATTTGGTGCCTCTGTAAGCAAGTGTAAATTTGCTGGTGCGGGCTGATAACATAAAATTTTATTGATTCTATCCTGTAATCGTTTATAACTATCTTCAAGCGCAAGATATAAAACTCCTGTTGGTTCCGTTTTCTTATTAAAAAAGTATCCGCCAGCCGCAATTTGTAATCCCATGTCTAACACCAGCCAGCTCTTTCCAATCTTTGAAGCAGCAGTCAAAATACTTGCTCCCTGTGGTAAAATATCTTCTATTAAATATTCGACAGGCGGCAACTCTGCTTTTTGTAAGTCTTGTGCAGATACAAGATTAATTTCTTGATAAGGTTTTTGCACCTCCTGTTTCTTTTTTGATTTTTGACGGTTTTGATATTCAGCATTAGACTGAGCGGCAAATTCAGATGGCATAGCCTTTTTAGAAAGTACTGATAAATAATCATGCCTATTCATCTTTTTTTGATGTGTGGGGTCTTTCTGGCTGGCATATGGACTACTACGAAAGGCACTGATTGCTTCATCGACATTTCCATTAGTCCAATACAGCAATTTGGCTATAAACCCCATGTCGTTTTCACTTTCACTTTTCAAAGGTCGATTACCATTCCAATAATCAATTAATTTCTTATCTTTTTTTAGCCCTATTTGTAAATAATCAAGTTCTGAATTAATGGGTATAGATTTCGAGTTGAAATTTGAAATGGGCGATTGTGGCTTCATCATATATTTTTCTAATATCTCTTGTAAAGCGGGAGGATTATCGGCAATACCATTATCATTTATAGCATTACCAGTGATTGTTATAAACTTCTTTGTGGCTCCCGCTATATATACTTCTAATCCAATTTTTTGATTATTGATGTAATATGCTTCTTTATCAAATAGAAAATCATGCGTAGTGAAAATAATATGAATACCTGTGCCACTGGGGCTTGTCTCCGTATAACTTTCCATTTTTGTAATAATATCCTTTGCCATGTCAGATAATTCTCCTTTTTCATCAATACAATGGTCTATATCAATGGCACTGAATCCATTATGAATATTAATTCCTAGTCCCTCGTATTGGCCTTTTTCTAAAGCATTGCAGGCGGTTTCAAAATCTGAAAAAGTTTCCGGAATATTAGATTGAGCATTTTTTCCAGTGCGAGGATTACACGGGATTTTTCCTTGTTTCCAAACACACCAAAGAGCTTGCGTTTTCAATTTATCAGGGATTTTATTGGCATTCATTATTGATCCCCCCTTTCTGACTTTGATTCTTCCTTTAGGAACTCCTCAAATTCTTGACGGTGAGTTTCGACATACTTCTTAATGTCAGAAAAAATCTCATGCGCAAACATTCTGGCTTGCTTTTGACTCATCTCAACGGTTAACATAAATTAAACACTCCTTTGAAATTTGATTTCAAAGAACTTAACCATGACTATTTTAAAAGTTCACTTGACGAACCAATGCAAGTATGATATGTTCATATATGAGGTGTTTAAAATGGATTTACAGGAAATAGAAAATAGATTTGATACGGAAAACAAGTGTCTGGATTACTTATTCCAATTACGTTGGAAATATGGGTTTCGCTGTCCCCGTTGTCAATGTAATGAAATGTGGGAAATTAGGAGTTACAAATACGAATGCAAAAACTGTGGATACCAAACCACCGTCATTTCTGGTACATTGTTTCAAGATACCCATGTACCTTTAGTTCTGTGGTTTCGTGCAATGTGGTATGTATCACAAAATAACCTGGTATCTGCGACCAGTTTACAAAAAGAGTTGAAACTAGGAAGCAATCGAACTGCATTGACCTTACTAAATAAAATAAATCGCGCAAGAATTCGTTTTGTGTTAGACGAGTTACAAGGAACAGTCGAAATATATCGTACAACGATAAGGTCATATAGAAAAAATATACCGATTATTATTGCTATGGAAACTGATAACAAACAAATAGGAAAAATTCGGATTAGTAGTATTAGCAGTTTTAGTCCTGAGGAATTAAACTCGTTTTGTAAAAACTGCATTCAATCAGAAAGTATCATCATTGGTGCAAATTGGAGTGGTTCTGATAAATTAATAAAAAGCGGCTATAAATATGGAAAACGTGCTGTTATGTATGATTTTCCATCTGCTAAAAAGATTTGTTCAAATTTAGAAAAATGGCTTCACACTTTACAACAAACAGATAATATTTCCAAATACTTAGATCAGTATTGTATGATGTTCAATGGTCTGAAAACAAAAATTTCATTTGATGAATTACTGGATAATGCAATTCATTTACAGCCGAATCCACACGCAGACAGTTTGTTTAAAAGTGGATTGCTCAAATAAAAAAGCCCCAACAGCAATTAAAATCTGTTGAGGCTAAGTAATATAAATTTTATTGATAACAAAAAGCAGAGAGCGTAAACTCTCTGCTTTTTATCATATTACAACCAAACCGTCACGGCAAAGCCGCCTGCAAAGCAATAGGGTTTTGTGTAATATTGGTGTGGTGGAGATGAGGAGAGTCGAATTATCGATTTTGAGTTTTGCACATATTTGTAAAGTGCGATAAATGGCGGTTTCATGCGATTTTTTGAAACTTCACATTTGCGAACATTAGTTTCTTTTCGCCTGTTTTTGTAAAAATAAACACCAAATAAACACCAAAAATAAGCACCAGAAAACACCCGCTTCACTATGCCCATCAGTTGCCCTAATGGGTTTACATCACACAAATTAATTTCTGTGGTTTGTCCCCCTAATTTGTCCGATTTTGTACAATTGCAATCTTTTATATTTTTTAGTGATAAGCGGCATCACAAGAAACAGAACAAACGATCCTGGAACATGCGTTCTTTTAGCCTGTAAGGACGATACAGACGGTTTTATTCCATCAGAGGGAATTTTCACATCTAAAAAGAAAAACGCCTTAAATCGCCTTGTAGAGGCCAAAAATAAAAAGCGGGTTATTTCCCCGCTTCACCTTTGTTTCAATTTTTTGTAACAGCTATTCAAGTTCACTTTCGTCCTTGACAATACCGTTTTGAAGCATAAATTGCACAAAGGCTTCCCGACCGCGCTTTTTTTCTTCTAGTGTAATTTCTACACGTCCAATTGCTTCCGTAGCCATCGGCTCCCACCACCTGCGATCAGAAAATGGCTCGTCGCTGTTTTTCTCAATGTCATTTGCTGTGATGTTCCTCGGATGCATATTCACACTAACGGTAATATGATCCTTGTCTTTCATCTCCGCAATTATGGCTTTTTCGCCGCTTTTCAGAACAATCTTTCTATTTGGGTTAATATCCTTGTATTTCATCAATTGTCCCTTGAATTGTCCCGCTCCATTGTTTCATCGATAGCACGGTTTACAAACCCATTGATACTTTCGCCGTGGGCTTCTGCGTGTGCTTGTATATCAGCTTTGCGCCCTTTTTTCACAACAATACGGAGATTATCATAATTTTTTGCATTGTATTTATTTTTTGCTATCGTGCTGGCCTTTGCTTTGGTTTCTTCCATGTAATTCCCTCCTTAATTTGATTATCTACCACTGTACATAGTATATCACGTGTAAAATAGTTGTACAAGTATAATAATCAACAAATATACTTGTACAAGTCTGTACATTGTGTCAATTGAATATACTTGTACAAGGTGATATACTATAATCACAGTCAAGGGAGAGCGAAAGCGGACGAAGTACCGAAAGGGAACCAAGAACGCGACGTGACACCGGGAAGCAGGATAAGGGAGATTGAGACGGTCGGTGACCTAGATGCTTAAAGCCTGCCGGGGCTCACCCATAAAGCTGAAAGGAGGCGGACACGCCTAAAATCAAATTTAAGCTGAAAACTCACGGTCTAGCTCGTGGTTTTGGAAAAGAACCTGCTTAGCTGGTATCCAAGTACCCCTAGACAGTTCATTTGAAAAATCCCCCAGCTAGCCCTATCAAAAACACACAAGTTGAAAGGAGATGAAAACATGAAGCGGGAAGTTAAAATCTCAGCGGACAGCGCCGCAACGATTCTGTTAGTCAATTCAGCGTTAGGGCTTATCCTGGGCGATGGGCTGACGGTGGATTCCATTGACGAAATAGAAGCCCTATATGACCATTTAGGCGACGTAATAACCGATATGTCGGAAAGGAATGAGTGGAATGAAAAAATCGGAGCTTAAAAAAGTGATCTCGGAGTATCAGGAAATCAACCAGCAAATAAACCAGCTTGAAAAGAGAAAGGCGCATTTGGCGGAGCGGGTCAAGCGGCACATGGGCGACCGCCAGGAGGAGTGCCTGGACGATTTTATCATCAGGTTTCAGGCCGTAGAAAGCAACCGCTTTGACTTATCCGCGTTCAAGGAACAGCACGGCGATCTTTACAAGGCGTTTACACGTCACACCATCACAAGGAGGTTTTCGATCGCATGAGCCGGAAAGCAAAGGAAATCTATGAAGCGGGCGGCAAGTATTATCCCGTGGACGGTTACATCAAATCAAAGGCGGGGGCTGTGGTTCCCCTGGTTGGTATCCCGCAAATGAGCGATAAGAAGTGGCAGAAAGCCGCTGCAAGAAACGCAGTAGACAATTACACCAGGGAGCACGGAAAGCCACCGGAATCGCCTGAAACTGCCCTTAAATGGCAGCGCCAAAAGTGTGAAAAACCGTGAACATAAAAAAGGAGAATCCACATGTACAAGCCAATCAGCGAACAGATCAAAGCGGTTAAGATCAAGCCGGAGTATGAGCTGACCGGGAATCAGCTTCTGGAATTGAAAAACGGAAGCAGCGACTTTTACCAGGCAATTTACAACGCTTTCAAATTCGGCTATCTAAAAGGCCGGGAATCAGTAAAAACAAGGAGGCATAAACCATGCGCCAGATAAAAGAAAAAGCACCTGCAGCGCCCGCCAGCGTTACAAGTGCAGTCAACTATAACCATAATCAAGATATCACAAATTCAGCAAGAGTGCAAGAGGTAATCGCCGCGATTATCAACAACTGTAATAAATACCGGGAATATGGGCGCCGCCATTCTCCACACAATTTCTTTAGCAGTCTTAATTGTGAAAGTACAGAAAACGATATAAAAAAAGTCTGTCTCGCTATGCTGGAAGCGGCTCAACGCGAATACAGCTTGGAAGCTTTAGACCGAAAAATTGTCTTCGGCTTCTTTGAGCTTTTGGCCGATGAATATGTGGCTGGATTAAAGGAATATGCTAATAATACCATAGTCTAGGCCGGGAGAAATCCCGGCTTTTCCCCGTTTGCGGGGATTTGCGCCAGAGTTGGAAAAGGTTACCCCCGCCGTTCCCTTGCGGTATCAGAGCATTGCAGCAATGAGGGGGGAGCCTTAGAAAACTTTTAGCCTTACCAAAATCTTATCCCCCCTATCGAGCATTTCTTGAACGTTCAGGGGGACCGGTGGGTGGAGTACAAATTTCCTGTACAGGTTCGCACAACCCCGGTGTTTTTTTGGCCTCCAAAATCTCCGGTTTCATTGGACGTTTTAGCACTGTACAGATACCTAGCCACTCCAGATATTCAATCGTGGTTTCCTCCACGCTTCCGTAACTGCTCCATGACTGGAAGCCGGTACCGCGACAAGCCCCGCCGCTGATAATCTCGTCAGCGTATTCCATAAGCAGCCGTCTTGCTTTCCCGCCTCTGAGCTTTCTTAGTCCTTTGTTCTTCAAGTCCCTGGCGTATTGATAGCTTACGCCCAGTTCCCGGCCGACTTCTTTCAATGACTTGTTTTCATAGTATTGGCCCCGGATAGCCCGCTCCATTGGCTTTTCAAGGAACGACAAGCACACCTCCAAGGTATCGTGCAGCTGGCTGTTGTATGTCCTATCCTCAACACCTTGGAAAGCGTCCAGGGCTGTCTGATCTTCTATACTGTCCCCCAGGGTCATATCGTCGCTTTCCTGGCTGATCGGCTCGTCCAGGCTTGAACACTCATTCAACGGGATATGCTTTACCTGTCCGCTCCTGGTGCCCAGGATAGCGTTTACACGGTTCTGGAGCGGGTAGTTGAGCCAGGAAGTAAACTTCCACCCCTTAGCGGGATTAAAGGCTTCCACGGCCTCCAGGACGGCAAAGAAGCCCTCCTGCTCTAAATCGTCCATCGTTACGCCGCACCGGGCAAACCGATCAGGGTTCCGGTTATAGTACCGGGCTAGAATCATAAAAATAATTCCCCTTGTTTGGTTCCACAGCTGTGAGATTGCGCCCTTGTCTCCCGCCTGGGCCTGTACAGCTAATTCCTCGTTTGTCTGACAAAATGCCGTTTTCTCTTTGTCCGCTCTTTGTTCTGCCATTGACAGCCGCCCCCTGTTTCGCCTATAATATAATCAGCTTTTAGGGGTCGTCCTGTTTTGGGGCGGCTTTTTTATTTTCTCGATCAATCATCAAATTCAAATATCTGTACAACGTTTCCAGGCTTGATAAGATCGTCAAAACTGATAGCCGCCAATTCTTCAAACGATTTATTTCCGGGAATATACACGGCGGCACTTACACAATCTCCGGTTTCATGCTCAATTTGACACGCCGCAGCGCTGGCAGCTTCTGACACTCCACCGCAGCCTTCAATTTTGACCGCCTTTCCGACATTCTCGCCAAACACTAAAAAATCATAGATCATTCTGTTTTTACTCCTTTCGTTTCCACAGAGGGCCGGCCAGGGACGTTTGCCCTTATACAGAATAGAGCGTCCACTTCGTCCCTTAGCGTCCCTGACAGTAAGGGACGATTAGGGACGTTAAGTGACGGTAAGGGTCACAAGGGGACGAAATATATATATAAACTTAGTAATAGGGGTATCGTCCCTTTCACTTTGTGGCTATTTTTGTTTGATACCCTTGGGGGTGCTGGTATTGCTCAATTCTGATACCTCTCGCGCCGTTTGATTTATGTCCGCAAGTCACTATCAAACCGTCATGCTCTTGCAGTTCACGGGTAAGAGGGCCGCTAAGCTTTGCTTTTAAATCGTTGGTAGTGGAAAATGGGGGAAACCCTAAAATTTTCATACCTTCTGACTTAACTTCCTCATAAGGCCAGAACCCACCACCTGGCTTGTCAGCTATCAGTTGATTAAACACCTGGACAAGCGGCTCGTTTTCATAAGGAATCCCTTTTTCCTTTCGCTTGGTAATCGTGTTTAAATCTTCCACGGTCAGAGGGCTGTATCCTGTCCACTCAATCCCGCCTCGGTCTCCAATCCGGTAGGAAATGCTGCGGCCCTTAGGTGCATTTGAGCATTTGACATGAACGGCGATACACTCGTTTGCATCGTCCGGGTTTCTGACAATCTGGATAATACTTCGCATAGCCGCCGGAATATCCACGCTGCCTAAAGCCCGGTTTACCGGGGATTTGTCCATGCTTCCCTTCCCCGTGTGGCCTATAATGCCAACCGAACAGTCGTTTCTGTCTGCCATTTCGAACAGCTTTGCCAACTCCGGGCGGGTTTCGTTTGATCGGAACATATCAACGCCTTTTCCGAGAAAAGCTTGAAACGGATCGAAAATAATCAGCTTGGCGTTTACGTCTTTTATGGCCCGTTCGATTTCGGGGGAAGTAAAGGTAATCCCCGCCGCATTGGTCATAAAAATACACTTGTCCAAATCGCCGCCGTTTGCCTCGATTCGTCCACGAAGCACCGGAAGATCATCTTCGACTGACAGAATCAATACGTTTCCGGGCCTTTCGATCCGAATGTCAAGTATTGGCCTGCCGGTTGAAACGTGGGCCGCGATCGCACACATAAAAGCAGTTTTTCCGGTTCCTGGGTCTGCTTGTATTAAAGTGCCTTTGCCTCTTTGAAAATACGGCGCTATAAGCCATCTTGGAGGTTCATAAGGAATGTCGGAGGCTTTCACGAGAGCAGGGGAGGCGCTTTGTTCAACGGGTGAAAAATCCTTTCTAACCTGATCCATCTGATAATTATTATGATCCTCTGCTGCGGTGCTTTTACAGCTTTTAATGGCTGTCTCGATAGTTCGCTTTAGGTAGTCCTTGCGATTCAGCTTCTTTTGGTGCTCTGGATCCTTGCTGGAAGTATGGGGAGAGTTAAGAAATGCCTCCCGCATGGCTGCGGGATTGCAGCTGCACCAATAGGCTAATTTATTCATCAGTCCTTGATCGTCTGCGCTCTCGTTGCCGTTTGGCCTGTCCCCATTCCACAAGGCTTTCAGCTTGGAATCCTTTTCAAGTCCGATTTTCAGTTGATCGGCGGGAGCCGTTGTGGATACCATTGGTATACCAGCGGTATCCATAGTGCATACCGTGGTATTCCTTTGTATACCAGTGTATTCCGTGGTATCCTGCGGCCTGAAATAATAATCCACTGTGGCCTTGGTGATAGCGTTTCTTTCCTCTATGACCTTGTTTTCGCCGTATCTGTCCCCGGTAATGATAAGATATCGTTCTTTGTTGTATATCTCAATTCCCGGCCATTTTTCGCCTAAAACATTGCAGTCTTGAAGCTTAGATCTGTTCTCTGTCAGTTTAAGATCAGCCTTAACTAAAACATGAAGCCCTTTTCCGCTTTGGCTTATCTCTGTATAGCTGTCCAGGTCGGTTACTATGTTTTTGGCTTCCGGCACTATGTATCCGGTTTTAGGGTCTACGACATTATCTAGATCAATTCCCACAATTCCATTGTTGTTAAGCTCAAAGCCCACGCCTTTGTATTTCCCGGCTTTTACTGCCTCTACAGCCTTGCTAAAGCTTGTCCAGGTTTCGGGCTGTCCTGCTTTTGCCGGGTAGCCTGTAACCGGGTTATAGGGGATTTTAGGCGGCTTTCCCGGCTTGCCCCAGCATACCCATTGATCTAAAGCCTTTAAGCTTTCCGGAATGTTCTCAAAGTTCAATCCCCATCACTTCCTGTTCCCATATATCCGGCGGCGTTCAAGAAAATCTCCGCTGGCCTTGCCGCGGCTTCGATCTCCCTTACCCGTGATCTCATGGAATTTAAAAACCTCGATACCT
The DNA here is from genome assembly GCA_959596515.1 of uncultured Oscillospiraceae bacterium. Classification (GTDB taxonomy): domain Bacteria; phylum Bacillota; class Clostridia; order Oscillospirales; family Acutalibacteraceae; genus Clostridium_A. Next base: position 3,081 of record CAUFXR010000041.1, on the reverse strand, counting down.
CGTAATCTTCGCCTGGTTCCGGTAAAAAGTACCCTTGCGGCTCCTGTGTGCTGGATAGAATCAAAACGCCCTGCACTCTCAGGCTGTGGATCGCCTGCTGAAGCGACCTCACATCTGGAAAGCCCGCCGCTTCAGCTAATGCCTTTGCCTGAATTGCGTTCGATCTTCCGAACGGGATATAGTCGATTAAAGTCAAGGCGTTCCCCTCCTATCTCACTGGCCTAATCTTACCTTGTTCCTCCGGAGCGGGAAAGCGTTCCGGGTGTTCCAAATATTCGTCCAGCACGTCCAAATTAATAAGCTTCTTTCTTCCCACGTCCACATGAGGAATTGTCCCGTCAAGAACCAAACAACGCAAGGCGTGAGGCGTTAACGCTGTTTGGGGGTCTTTCTCTTTTATGTAGGCGAATACGTCTTTTTGTAGCCTCATTCTTGCCAAATTTACACCTCCTTGGCTAATTCCGCAATGATCGCGCGGATTTTTTCTTTTTCCTCGTTGGTAAATTCCTTTCGAAGCTTGCGGGAAAAATAACTGTCTGTGATTCCCAGCTTGTCCGCAATCTGCCACAGCTTCACGCCCGCTCCGGCTGCTTCTTGTCTGATTTCCATATTGGTTTGCATTTAAAGCCCTCCGTTCAAAATTGTTGTTGACTTCTTCAAGGATTTACTATATTATTATTTTAGACAACAACAAGAGAAAAGTCAACCAAAAGAGAAATATTGATTCAAAAGATAACATTTGAAGATTGGCGGGCTGTTTTATGAAAACAAGTGTATCACAAAAAAAGTTGCCGGTTTTTGCCGAAAGATTCCGCGAATTACGGGGCGATATGACACAGGACAAGTTTGCGGATTTTGTAGGAATTTCTAGGCCGACAGTCGGGTTTTACGAGAATGGAGACCGGCTGCCCGATGCGTTAGTATTGAAAAAAATAGCTGAAAAATGTCACGTGTCATCGGATTGGCTTCTTGGGCTTTCTGACGTAAAAAATACCGATATGAATATACATAGTGTTAGTGAAATAACGGGGCTTTCTGAAAATTCAATTGATCTTTTAGCGTGTGCGAAGTTAGAAAAAGATTGCCAGAAAAACTGTAATACTGAAAAATATTATCCCTCTGATATATTTAACCTCATCATTGAAAATTTGAACTATTATCCCGACTTGATTCGGATTCTTAATAACATCATGAATCTTGATACAAGTGCATCTTGTGACGCTCGTCAAATAGAAGACGAGTTAATTGATCTTAGTCCTTCTTTATACGGGAAAATTTATAAAAATGGTACCGTGCTGTGTGGGGAATCATACAAGAATTATTTATACGGTGCTGCAAAACTGTTTTTAGGCGATCTAATTACTTTTATTTCATCAAAGGTGAATCCATCCGCCTCCGAAAAAGATATATTTGATATTACTTTTAGTTTTAGAAACATTGACACTTATCAAGACCAAGCCAAAAGAATGATAGAGTATTTCAAGGAAAAGGCAGGTGAACCAAATGGCGACAGTACAAAAGAGGGGTGACAGCTACCGCATTATCGTGTCTTGCGGCTATGATTCCCACGGGAAGCAGATCAGGCGGTCAACTACCTGGACACCCAGTCCTGGCATGACGAAAAAACAGGTAAATAAGGAACTGGAGCGGGCAAAGGTGCTTTTTGAGGAACAGTGTAAAAACGGCGCTTCCGGGGGCAATATAAAGTTTGAAGCTTTTACAAAGCAATTTCTTGAAGAACGGGTAAACGGCAAATTAAAAGAGAATACTCGACAAAGGTATTACCGCTTTACAGACCGGACATTTCCGGCGCTGGGCCATTTGCGTATTGATAAAATAACAAGGCGGCATATTCAACGCTTTGTTTCCTCCCTGGAAGCTGACGGCATGAATCAACAAACGGGCGGGAAACTGTCTCCAAAGACCGTGAGGGGATATCTGTCCTTCGTATCCACGATACTGAAATACGCTGTGGAGTTGGACATGATACCAATGAACCCTTGCCATAACATCAAGGTAGCTGAAGGGAAAAGGTTTGAACGGAAGATATTTACCATCGAGGAAGCCCAGCGCTTTATTGAGCTATTAGACACCGCTCCGCTGGTTCGGAAAACGTTCTTTATTTTGGCTATATATGGAGGATTCAGAAAAGGCGAGTTGCTGGGTCTGGAATGGAAAGACATAAACTTTAAAGCCAATACAGTCACGATCCGCAGAGAGGCGGAATATACGACCGACAAGGGGCACTATACGGACACACCAAAGACAGATAAGGCTTACAGGGTTATTCATCTTCCCGTCCCTATTATGGACATCTTAAAGCGGCGCAGGATAGAGCAAACTGAACAAAGGTTAAAAGCCGGGGACCTGTGGGAAGACAGCGATAGGATTTTCGTGAATGAGTTAGGACGGCTTTTAGGAAACGCTTCTATGTATAACTGGCTGCGGAGGTTTTGTGAATCAAACAATATCCCTCCTGTCTCGATTCACAGCTTTCGGCACCTCAACGCCTCTTTGCTGATTACAAGCGGCATTGATCCCCGGACTGTCTCCGCTTCCCTGGGGCACAGCCAAACATCAACCACGCTGAACATATACGCTCATACTTTCGCAGAGGCGCAGGCTCAGGCTTCGGAAGCCATAGCAAACGCCTTGAATCTGAATCAGAAAAAGGCATAAAAAAACAGCCGATAGACAAACCCATGAAGCGGGCAAATCTATCGGCTTTTCTTGTATTTTTGAAGCGATAAACACCAAACAAACACCAAATCGCTTTTTTTAGGCAAAAAGAAAAAGCCAAAAATCCAGCGTTCATGCGGATTATTGGCCTTTTCAGGTTGGTGGAGATGAGGAGAGTCGAACTCCTGTCCGAAAACCGCTTACAAAAGCTTTCTACGAGTGTAGCCATCTTTTTGCAATTCCCTCGGCGCCGCGCCAAATGGCGGGCTCAGCGCTTCGGTAGCCTCTTATTCATGGCCAGAAACGAGGCGGTTTCTGGTTCACGTTCACCGCTTAGGTTACGCCCTTATCCGAGCCGCGGTACTCACGGTTAAGGACGGCAGCTGTAATTAAGCTGCTAAC
>CAUFXR010000040.1 GCA_959596515.1 uncultured Oscillospiraceae bacterium | reverse complement strand
TCTGCGTTTTCAAACACCTGCTTCATGGTAAAACCTCCAAGATCATTATTTTCGTATTTATCTCGCTTTTATCAATCCGCCGACCGTTAAGAGCGGACAATGGTTCCAATGGGTTCCCCGCATACAGCCCTGGGAATGTTATCCGGATCCTCAATACTGAAAACATAGACAGGAAGCTTATTGTCCCTGCACAGAGAAGCGGCGGTACTGTCCATCACCTGCAGATTCTGATTCAGCACATCAGAAAAGGTCAATTCCGTATACTTTTTGGCATTAGGATTTTTGTGGGGATCACTGTCATATACCCCATCTACCATGGTGGCCTTTAAAATAATATCCGCGTCGATTTCCGCAGCACGCAAAGCAGCGGCAGTATCCGTAGAGAAGAAGGGGTTTCCGGTTCCGCAGCCGAACACCACGACTCTTCCCTTTTCCAGATGGCGTACCGCCCGGTTTCTGATATAAGGCTCCGCAACCTGCTGCATAGCGATAGCAGTCTGTACCCGGACAGGGACCTCCATTTGCTCCAACGCATCCGCAACACAAAGCGCGTTCATTACAGTGGCCAGCATTCCCACATGATCCGCTCTAGTGCGGTCCATATTTCCTGAGCTGCGGCCTCTCCAGAAGTTGCCGCCGCCGACCACAATACCGATCTCCACTCCCATATCCGCGCAGGTCTTAATCGCTCTGCCAATGGAAAGCACCGTCTCGTTGTTAATGCCGTGCTTATCACCGCCGGCAAGAGACTCGCCGCTGAGTTTCAATAAAATACGCTTGTATTTTGGCTGCATTCAAACACGCTCCCTTTTCATTTTTCAGCCAGGCGCCGACAAACGCCAATAAGACTTCTCGGAAAGCAGAGAATTCTCAAGCAATTCCTTTTTTGGGTATTTCCTGGGAATGTATTGGCAATCGGCCCCATATCTTTTTATCATTTTACTATAAGCCCCGGTCAAAGTAAAGAACTAAAAAGACGAATTCACAGAAATCAATTTTGGGGCATCAACTTATGATTCCATCAAAAAACAGCTAGCGGCTGCAGGAAATTCTCTATAAGAAATACCTATTAGACTATTTTTCGGTTTATAATTTAATTCTGCTGGGCCGCCGGGCGGTTCGCCTGATCAAAATTTGTCACCTTAAAATTTATAAACTACCCCTATAGGACTAACAAGACTAACGAAACAGCTTGTTTTGCAGACTAGCCATTTTTTTACGGCGCCTCTGGGTCTCTTCCTGATCCACTGAAAGCTCTCCTCCATCGCTGATCTGAAGCACATCTCCCGGCTTCGCTCCCTGGGGAAGCTCGTTCAGTGAAATCGCGAACATCCTTTTTTCCTGATCTTCACAGATCGCATAGTTTCCCTCGAAACGGTCAATGATTAGCTTTCTCAATTTTCCTCATCCTTTTCCATAAAAATATGAAGCGCATCTCCATTGCTTGCCATAACTACGGTACCATTTAAATCCGTACGGAATACCGCCACACCATTTTCGCTGAGACGGTCCAGCACCTGCGTTTTTGGAAGCTCGTTCCCATCCTCACCTACGGAAATTACCGCCGCCTGAGGCATGACCGCATCCAAAAGTTCCTGAGAGGTACTAGTTTTACTGCCGTGATGACCTACTTTCAGCACCGTCGATCTTAGGTCATAGTCCTGTTCCAGTAGATCTTCTTCCGCATTTTCCTCGGCGTCGCCCATAAACAGAAAACTGATCTCACCGTAGGTCATTTTGAGAATAATAGAATTGTCATTCATATCATCATAGATCCTTTGGGGACCGAGCGTCTGAAACTTCAGCCCGCTTAGCGAAAAGCTTTTTCCAATATCAGGACTCGCTACCGGAACCTTACGAAGGCCAAGCGCGTAGATCATCGCCTCATAAGAACTTGAGTCAGGAAGCAGATCTTCAGGTAATTCCGGCATCAGAAACCTTTTCACCTCAAATTCCAACAGTACGTTGGCCATACCGCCGATATGATCCCGGTCAAAATGTGTGGCCACCACCAGATCCAAGATCTTCACACCCTGACGCTTTAGATAATTGGTCACCGTCCCGGAATATTCCACATCGCCGGAGTCAATTAAAATATGCTTGCCATTGCAGCGAATATAAATTCCATCCGCTTTCCCCACGTCGATAAAATGGACGGATAAGTCATAGGAATCCGCTTCCTGGGAAACATCCGCTACCCCAAAGAACTGATAAATTCGTTTCCAGTTCGGAACACCGTCTACAGTCTGAAAACTGACCACTGCGGCGGTGATTATCAAAATCAGTGCCGCTCCCAGCGCCAACAAGCGCTTTTTGGCCATCCCCGTCATTGATCTCATACTTATTTTTTCCTTTTCGGGAAAGAACCTTTCCCTTTCTTTACGCTGTGCTTTTTCATCACGTGCTTTTTATTTTTAAGCATAGCCGCCGTTTTCGGATCCGGCCTGACCAGGCAGCCAGGAGAGGTACCGATCAAATCCAATCTTCCGGCCTTTTTCAGCGCCTCAATCACGATTCCCTGATTCTTCGGATTGAAATATTGAAGCAGAGCCCGCTGCATGGCTTTTTCCTTTTCCGTTTTTGCAACGTACACTTCTTTCATGGTATAGGGATCCAAGCCTGTATAAAATATGCAGGTGGAAATGGTGCCCGGAGTGGGATAAAAATCCTGAACCTGTTCCGGACGGATCTTTTCCCGTTTTAAAAATAAAGCGAGTTCCACCGCGTCTTTTAGTGTGGATCCGGGATGAGACGACATCAAATAAGGAACGAGATACTGTTCTTTTCCCACCTCTTTGGTAATCCCATAAAACTGCCGGGCAAAGCGCAGATAAGCCTCAATATGTGGTTTTCCCATGGCATCCAGTACTGCCGCGGAGCAGTGTTCCGGCGCCACCTTCAGCTGGCCGCTGACATGGTACTGTACCAGTTCTCGGAAAAACTCCTGATCTTTATCCTGAATCAGATAATCAAATCGAATACCGGAGCGGATAAACACCCGTTTAACCTTTGACAGCTTTCTCAGTTTTCGCAGGATTTCCAAATATTCACCGTGATCCACTTGAAGTTGAGGACACGGTTTCGGCGCCAGACATTTCTTTCCCTTGCACAATCCGGCTGTTTTCTGCTTTTCACAGGAAGGTCTCCTGAAATTGGCGGTAGGACCGCCGACGTCATGAATATACCCCTTGAACCGGGGGTTTTCTGTCAGCTTTTTAGCTTCAGCAAGAATCGATTCTTGACTTCGAACCGTTACCGCCCGTCCCTGATGATAGGCGATGGAACAGAAATTGCAGGCACCAAAACATCCCCGGTTATGAGTAATCGAAAACTCTACCTCCTGGATCCCAGGGACACCGCCTTCTTTTTCATAAGCTGGATGGTACATACGCTCATAAGGCAGGGCGTAAACCCGATCTAATTCCCCGGTGGTCAACGGCGGCATGGGCGGATTTTGTACGACGATCTGATCGCCATGGCGCTGGATTACGGTTTTCCCCCGCACCGCGTCATGCTCATCCTGCTGCTTGCGGCAGGAAATGGCGTAATCCCGCTTAGAGGTACACACCTGCTCATAGCTGGGACATTCTACAGCCGGCCCCGGTTGATAATCCTGGGTAGGCACCGAGTAGCAAACGCCTCTGATATCCCTCAGAGCGCTGACTGGCATTCCTTGGCTAAGCCTTGCAGCGATTTCCCTGGTCTGATTTTCTCCCATACCGTAGGTCAGCAGATCCGCTTTCGCATCCAGCAAAACAGAAGGGCGGACTCGGTCATCCCAATAATCATAGTGGGCAAACCGGCGCAGAGAAGCCTCTAGTCCCCCCAGAATCACAGGCGCATCAGGGTAAAGCTCTTTACATTTACGGCTATACACGATACAAGCTCTGTCCGGCCGTTTTCCCGCCTTGTTCCCTGGAGAATAAGCGTCATCGCTTCGCTTCCTTTTCGCGGCGGTATAATGGGCTACCATGGAATCAATGTTTCCGGCGGTTACCAGAAAAGCCAGCCGAGGCCTGCCAAACTGAATAAAATCCCGGTCACTGCGCCAATCCGGCTGGGAAAGAATCGCAACTCGGAAACCCTCATCCTCCAGCACCCGTGAAATGATCGCCGCACCAAAACTTGGATGATCCACATAAGCATCTCCGGTTACCAGGATAAAATCCGCCTGATCCCATCCCCTTCGCGCCATTTCTTCTTTTGTAATCGGTAAAAAAGCCATACCATAGTTCCTTTATCTAAAATTACTGCAATGCGCTGTCCTTGATTTTTCAAAATTCGTATACAAGAATCCGTATATTTAAAAACCAGAACCTTATTGAACAATATCACCATTAATTTAGAAACAAACCGGTTCACCGGCCGAAATTTTTAAACACACAAAAGGCTAACGAGATTAGCGGCGGCGTGAAAACCTTTCTGAACAGGAAAGCCCGAGAGGCTTTCTATTAAATAATTGCCAGAAAGGAATCCACTTACGCAGTTCAGAAGTCTGTTGAGGCGCTTCTTTAGGAAATTTATTCACACATATAGAAGATTCCACTATCTATTCTTCTGACTCGTCTGCCTGGCGCATGCTCATTTCCAGCCACTGCTGATAGGTTATCAGAACCTGACGGGGCTTGGATCCGGCATACGGGCCGATAATGCCCATCTGCTCCATTTCATCGATCAGGCGCCCGGCTCTGGCGTAACCTACGGAAAGACGGCGTTGGAGAAGCGAGGTAGAAGCCTGTCCCGCCTCCACCACACACTTGACAGCCTCCTTCAGAACCGGATCTTCGTCTTTTCCGCTGTCGCTGCCGGAATCTTTTCCGGATTCCGGTGCCGCATTCTTTTCGATTTCCTCAATGATATTTTGATCATAGGAAGACTCCTGCTGGCTCTTCTTCACAAAATCCACAACTCTTTCGATCTCCGCATCGGTGACAAAACAGCCTTGGATACGAACCGGCTTAGGCGAACCCACTGGCGCGAACAGCATATCCCCCCGGCCCAGCAGCTTTTCTGCTCCGCCAGAGTCCAAAATAGTTCTGGAGTCTACCGCCGAAGATACCGCGAAAGCGATCCGGCTGGGAATGTTAGCTTTGATGATACCGGTGATAACATCCACAGAAGGCCTCTGGGTAGCGATGACCAGATGCATCCCGGCCGCGCGCGCCATCTGGGCCAGACGGCAGATGGAATCCTCCACCTCATTAGGCGCCGCCATCATCAGATCCGCCAGCTCATCGATAATAATAACGATCTGAGGCATTTTTTCCAGTTTGATTTCCTGTCCCTTTTCATCCTTAGGGATCTCTTCTCCCTCCGCTACAGGAGGTTTTCCACCGTTAGCGACTACCATTCGGTTATAAGCGTGGAGATCTCTCACATTATACTGGGCGAAAATTTTATAGCGGTTAAGCATCTCGTTTACAGCCCAATTCAGGGCGCCAGCCGCCTTTCTCGGATCGGTAACCACCGGTACCAGCAAATGAGGAATCCCATTATAAATTCCCAGTTCCACCACCTTGGGGTCAACCATTAAAAAGCGAACCTCGCTGGGGGTAGACTTATACAGAAGGCTGATAATCAGAGAATTGATGCATACCGATTTACCGGAACCAGTAGAGCCAGCGATCAGCAAGTGGGGCATTTTGGCCAAATCCGTCAAAGTCACCTGTCCCGCGATATCCCGGCCAAGAGTGACGGTCAGCTTGCTTTTTGCCAAGCGAAAACTATTGGATTCCACAAGTTCCCGCATTTTCACCACATTGACCACCTTATTGGGCACCTCGATGCCTACGGCCGCTTTTCCCGGAATCGGCGCCTCGATCCTCACACCGGATGCCGCCAGGTTTAAAGCGATATCATCAGCGAGATTAGTGATTTTACTGATTTTCACGCCCGCGGCCGGCTGCAGTTCGTATCGGGTGACCGCAGGACCCCGACTGATATCCACGATTTTAGTCTGGACTCCAAAGCTTTTCAGAGTATCGACCAGCATCTGGCCGTAGGTTTTCAGCTCGTGGGTCACATCTCCCTCGTCGATCGCCGGAGGCGGATCCAGCAGAGACACCGGCGGGAACCGATAGGACAGTTCCCCATTTTCGCCCTCCGGATAAGGCTCCACCTTAATGGAAACAGACTGAGGATCCGGTTGCTTTTGCGCTGGATCAGATTTGGTTTCCGTCAAATTCCGCTTTTTCGCCGCAAAGGCCGCTGCCGCTGCGGCGGCCCCATTGTCATCCATAGGCCGCTCCTCCAGCTTTTTTCTAGGCGGCATAGCCCCTGCCATATCCAAGCCGGAAGTGGGGATTTCGCTGTCATTCTTTCCGCGGATCTTTTTCTCTTTTTTCAAGTCAGTATCAATCGTAGGCATCGGCGCACTGACAGCCCGCTTTAGCCGCTCCAGCTTATCATTGCGCTCCATAATTCGTTCTTTCATAGCCGCGTCCGGAGAAATGACCGGGTGGGCCGGCATATCATCCAGGGAAATATCAATATCCGCGGCGTCTGCCCGTTTTCTCTCCTGAAGCTCCATAGCTTCTTTTTTTAGCCGGCGTTCTTCGCGGGTATTTCCAATATATTCTCCCGCCATATCCACCGGTTTGGTCACCGCGCGGAACAATTGAATCAGGCTGGTACCGGTTAGAATCATCAGATTGACGAACAGCAAAAGAATGATAACGATCTTCGAACCGATCTCCCCCAGCACAGAAACAAAAGGAATTCCTAAAATACCGCTGAACAAACCCGCGCCTTTCATCTGTGCTCCCAGGCCGTACAATTCTGACAACTTTTGGAAATAACTTTTTTCCGGCGACACCATCCCTGGATTAAAAATGAAAATACAGGCGCAGAACAGAATGATCATGGTAATGGAAAGCCAAATTTTCGTGCTCAGCTTCTGAACCGGTTTTTCCAGCGCCGTAGCCACGGAAACATAGGTCAGCAAAATCGGCCAACCAATGGCGCAGGAACCGAACAGTCCCTGAATCATGGAATGAAGCCAGTTCCAAACGCTGTCTCCCGGTATCAAAACCAAACAGAACAGGAAAATAGACACGGCGAACAAAACGATCGCAAAGGTCTGATTCCGCGACTTTTTCTCCTCCATGGTTTTTTCCCGCTTCGTTCCGGGCGACGTCTTTGGAGGACGGCCGCGCTTCGGCTGCTTTCCGGCACTAGGCTTCCGCTTGGAAGCGGCCGTTCTATTTTTAGCCGAGGATTGACTTTTGGTTGTTCTTGATCTCGTTCCAGCCACTATGTAACTCATCACCTTACATTAAATTAATTATTGATCGATTTCCTAACAAGGGAAGTTCTAAATTTTGGTTTCACAGTTTTTTTGATTTCACAGCATTTATGGTTTTTCGTATGTAAAGGTACGTTTCCGCACCTTATTTTTTTGCTTTTTGGACCTGAGTCTCTTCCTTTGCCTCTCGCGCGCGGGCAGGCTTTTTTCTCTGTTTTTTTTTCGCCGCCGACTTGTCCTGGGAATTCTGCGCTTCCCGGTACTCATCGATCATGTCGTAAAGACATTGGAGCGCATCCGAAAGATTCCCCAAACGATCGATCAGTCCTTCCTTTACCGCGTCTTCCCCATCCAAAACGGTGCCTACATCCATCACCAGTTCCTCGGTATTCATGGAAAGCTCGTAAAAACGTTCTGGGGTGATGTTAGAGTTTTCCGCCACAAAGCTGGTAATCCGATCCTGCATTCGCTGAAAGTATTCTAACGTTTGAGGCACTCCCAGTACCAGGCCGCTCATCCGAACTGGATGGATTGTCATAGAGGCCGATTTAGCGATAAACGACTTTTTCGCCGCCACCGCCAAGGGCACGCCGATCGAGTGGCCCCCTCCCAGTACCATGGAAACCGTGGGCTTTTTCATACCGGCCAGCAACTCCGCGATAGCCAGTCCGGCTTCCACGTCGCCGCCCACCGTGTTTAAGAGCACCAGCAAACCATCAATCTGGGGTTCCTCCTCGATAGCCACCAACTGAGGCAATACGTGCTCATATTTGGTGGTTTTCGTATTGGATGGCTGTAAATAATGACCTTCGATCTGACCGATCACCGTCAGACAATGGATGGTATATTTCCCTGTACTGGCAACGATTGAGCCAGTATTTTGAATCTGATCGTTCTGCTTTTCGCTGCCGACCCCTTCATCCTTTGACTCTTCCTCAGGCTTGGGTCCCGGTTCTGCCGGGTTTGGAATGAACTGGTTGAAATAATCGCAATGGTTTTTGCCAAGATCATATAACTTCATACTATCACGCCTCCTTCTAAGTAGTTTGTCGTAAGGAGGCAGGGTTTATCCATTGGACCACAGGTAAAACGAATGGATGTAGCCAAACGCAATTAAATGACAGGTATCAGGCCCTAAAAAACCATTTTCATTATATCATCCATCCCCCATTTGGGCAAGCGCCGAAAAACTTTCGCTCTACAAGCTCAAAGCCTTTTTTCAAGAAGAATTCTTTCGTCAAAAGATTGACATACTCTTTAGAATATTAGATAATAGAGGTGTATGGTTATATGGCAACTAGTATTGAAAGGAGACCTGAACTTGGGTTACACTATCGCGCAAAAAATCATAAAAGCTCACCTGTTAAGCGGTGAGATGGCCGTAGGGTCTGAAATTGGACTGAGAATCGACCAAACCTTAACGCAGGATGCCACCGGAACAATGGCTTACCTGGAGTTTGAGGCTATGGGCGTTCCCCGTGTCAAGACCGAAAAATCCGTGGCTTATATCGATCACAACACCTTGCAGACCGGCTTTGAAAACGCCGATGACCATCGCTTTATTCAAACAGTTACAAAAAAGCATGGCATTTATTTTTCCCGGCCCGGCAATGGCATTTGCCACCAGGTCCATCTGGAGCGCTTCGGCATTCCCGGTAAGACCCTGATCGGTTCTGACAGCCATACTCCGACCGGCGGCGGCATCGGTATGCTGGCAATGGGCGCTGGCGGTTTAGATGTTGCGGTAGCTATGGGTGGCGGCGCTTATTATATTAGTATGCCGAAAATGGTGAAAATAAATTTGACCGGCAAACTGCAGCCCTGGGTTTCCGCCAAGGATGTAATTCTTGAGGTGCTTCGCCGTTTGACGGTAAAGGGCGGCGTAGGAAAAATCATCGAATATGCCGGCGAGGGCGTAAAAACCCTAACGGTTCCTATGCGGGCCACCATTACCAATATGGGTGCGGAACTTGGCGCTACTACCTCTATTTTCCCATCCGATGAGGTTACCCGGGAGTTTTTGAAGGCCCAAGGCCGTGAGCAGGATTACACTCCTCTTTCGTCTGACGTGGACGCGGTTTATGACGAGACGCTGGAAATTGATCTTTCCAAGCTTGTACCCATGGCGGCCTGTCCCCATAGTCCGGACAACGTAAAAACCATCGAGGAAATCGGTCCGCAGAAAATCGATCAGGTTTGCATTGGTTCCTGTACCAACTCCTCTTATTTGGATCTGATGCGGGTGGCTTCCATTTTGAAGGGCAAAACAGTCCATCCGGATGTCAGCCTTTCCATCGCTCCCGGATCCAAGCAGGTTTACAATATGCTGGCTCAAAACGGTGCTTTAGCTGATCTGATCGCCGCCGGCGCCAGAATTTTGGAATGCGCCTGCGGTCCCTGTATCGGCATGGGACAATCTCCCAATTCCAAAGGTATTTCTTTGCGTACCTTCAACCGTAACTTTGAGGGACGCTCCGGCACCGCAGATGGCCAAATCTATCTGGTCAGCCCAGAAACCGCGGCGGTTTCCGCTCTGGCTGGTGTATTTACCGATCCCAGAACCCTGGGCGCCGAGGTGGAAATCCCGCAGCCTGAGCATTTCCTCATCAACGACAATATGGTGGTCGCTCCCGCTTCTGAGGAAGAAGCCGACTCTGTAGAGGTTCTCCGCGGACCTAACATCAAGGAATTCCCCACCACTGAGGCTTTGGAAGATAATATTCAGGCCAAGGCTCTGCTGAAAGTGGGAGACAATATTTCTACCGACCACATTATGCCCGCCGGCGCGAAAATTCTCCCCTACCGTTCCAATATTCCTTATCTCTCTAACTTCTGCTTTACCGTCTGCGATAAGGATTTCCCGGAACGCTGCCGTCAGGAAGGCAAGGGCATCATCATCGGCGGTTCCAACTATGGACAGGGTTCCTCCCGTGAGCACGCCGCTCTGGTGCCACTGTATTTAGGTGTAAAAGCTGTCATTGTAAAATCTTTCGCCAGAATCCACTGCGCTAACCTGGCAAACGCTGGTATCCTGCCGTTGGTTTTCAAGGATGAGTCTGTTTATAATAAAATCGACCAAATGGATGAACTGGAAATCACCGATTTGCGGGAAGCGATCCAAAAGGGTGGCGCTATTACCGTGAAAGATGTCACCAAGGGCTTTACCTTTGAAACTGAGGCCGTTCTGACCCAGCGCCAAAGAGATATCGTGCTGGATGGCGGCTTATTAAACTATACCCGGGAACATCAGGCGTAAAATCGCGGATGAGTTCCCAGATCCAATACAATACAGGAGGCACACCATGGCAGAAAAAATTCTCATGAAAACCCCTTTGGTCGAGATGGACGGCGACGAAATGACCCGGATCATCTGGAAAATGATCAAAGACATTCTTTTGACTCCCTACATCGACCTAAAAACCGAATATTATGATCTTGGCCTGGAAAACCGTGATAAGACCAACGATCAGGTGACCTTTGACTCCGCTTACGCCACTCAGAAGTATGGTGTAGCGGTCAAATGCGCCACCATCACCCCAAACGCTGCCCGAGTGGATGAGTATCACCTGAAAGAGATGTGGAAATCCCCCAACGGTACCATCCGCGCGATTTTGGACGGCACTGTATTCCGCACGCCCATCGTGGTAAAAGGGATTACCCCATTTATTCCCACTTGGAAAAAGCCCATTACCATCGCCCGTCACGCCTACGGAGATGTTTACAAAAACACGGAAATGCAGGTTGGCGCCGATTGTAAAGCGGAGCTGGTGGTCACTGACAAGGACGGCAAGGAGACCCGTCAGCTGATCCACGAGTTCAAGACTCCGGGTATTCTTCAGGGCCTGCACAACATCGACGCTAGCATCGCCAGCTTTGCCCGGGCCTGCTTCAATTTTGCTCTGGATCAAAAACAGGATCTGTGGTTCGCCACCAAGGATACCATTTCCAAAAAGTACGATCATCGTTTCAAGGACATTTTCCAGGAAATCTACGACGCGGAATATAAAGAAAAATTCGAGGCCGCCGGCATCGAATATTTCTACACTCTGATCGACGACGCGGTTGCCCGGGTGATTCGTTCTGAGGGCGGCTATATCTGGGCCTGCAAAAATTACGACGGTGATGTCATGAGCGACATGGTAGCTACCGCTTTCGGCAGCCTGGCTATGATGACTTCCGTGCTGGTTTCTCCGTCGGGTATCTATGAGTACGAGGCGGCTCACGGAACCGTACAGCGCCATTACTACAAACATCTGAAAGGCGAAAAGACCTCTACCAATTCCATGGCGACCCTCTTTGCCTGGTCCGGCGCTTTGAGAAAACGCGGCGAGCTGGATGGCTTAGAGGATCTGGTGAATTTCGCCGATAAGCTGGAGCAGGCTTCTATCCAGACCATTGTGGACGGTGTTATGACAGGTGATCTGTACGCTCTATCTACTCTCGAGCAGAAAACCTCTGTGGATACGGAAACTTTCCTTCAGGAGATTAATCGGAGGCTGAAAAAGCTTCTTCAAAAATGATCGTATTGACTCTATTTCGTTAAGGAGGCGTACCCTACGTGCCAAAACGCGATAATATTTCTATGTCTGTCATCAGGCGGCTGCCTCGCTATTACCGTTTTCTTTCTGATCTAAAAGATAACGGTTTGGTTCGGATCTCTTCCCGAGAGCTTTCTGACAAGATGGGCTTTACCGCCTCTCAAATTCGACAGGACTTGAACTGCTTTGGCGGTTTCGGACAACAAGGTTACGGATATATTGTAGAACAGCTCTATAATGAAATTGGAAATATTTTAGGCCTTTCCAGTCGGTTTAAGGCCATATTGATTGGCGCCGGTAACCTAGGGCGGGCGGTTTCTACCCATATGTCCTTTGAAAGCCGCGGTTTTACCCTGACCGCTATTTTTGACAGCAACGAAGCTTTGATCGGCAAAAAAATCCGGGACATTCCCATCCAAAATATTGACGACCTGGAAGCGGTCTGCAGAGAGCAGACTCCTGACATGGCGATCCTGTGTATTCCCCGGGATTCCGTAGCCGCTTTAGCAGATCGGCTCTATCATCTGGGAATTAAAAATTACTGGAATTTCAGCCATTATGATCTGGCGATTCGTTATCCCGACGTAATTGTGGAAAATGTTCATCTTAGCGACAGCTTGATGACTCTCTGCTATCGGATGTCCAATAATAATGAGGATATCCGCGAAAATTGATTTTTTCGTCATATTACACTCAGTCAGAAAATTCTTTCTCATAAGAACCGCCTCTTCTCTTTGAACATTATTCACTAGATTCTTACGCATTTTGTTAATTAAGATTGGTAATAATAATCCGACAGTTAGCTTGACACCATAAAACAACTTTGTTATAATAATAACAAAGTTTGTTATACAATTAACAACAGGAGGTTATTTTCCATGCCAAGTGAGAAGAAAAATCAGGAAAAGCCAGCCATCGATGTAAACGCAATGATTGACCAGCTGGTGGCTAACGCGCAAAAGGCTTTGGAAGAGTATATGAAGCTGGACCAGGAGCAGATCGATAAGATCGTGCACGCCATGGCTTTGGCTGGTCTGGACAATCATATGAAACTCGCCAAATTGGCCTATGAGGAAACCGGACGCGGAGTCGTAGAAGATAAAATCATCAAGAATATGTTTGCCAGCGAATACATTTGGCATGACATCAAATATGCCAAGACGGTAGGCATTGTTGATGAAAACGACATGGAAGGTTATGTGGAGGTTGCCGAACCGGTGGGCGTTGTCGCCGGCGTTACTCCTGTCACCAATCCGACCTCTACTACTATATTTAAATCCATGATCTGCGCCAAGTCCAGAGATCCGATTATCTTTGGTTTTCATCCCAGCGCTCAGAAATGTTCTGCTGAGGCCGCCAGAATTGTTCGCGACGCGGCTATTGCCGCTGGCGCTCCTGAAAACTGCATTCAGTGGATTGAAACTCCTTCTATTGAGGCAACCAACGCTTTGATGAATCATCCGGGTGTTGCTTTGGTTCTGGCTACCGGTGGTGCCGGAATGGTAAAAGCCGCTTATTCTACCGGTAAGCCCGCTTTGGGCGTAGGCCCTGGCAACGTTCCCTGCTATATCGAGAAATCCGCTAATCTGGAAAGAGCCTGCACCGATCTGATGCTTTCCAAAACCTTTGATAATGGTATGATCTGCGCTTCTGAGCAGGCTGTCATCGTCGATGAGTGCTTAGCTGACGATTTCGAGCGGATCATGAAAGAAAATAACTGCTACTTCTTGAACAAAGAAGAAACCAAAAAGGTTTCAGACTATGTTATCAATCCCCAGAAGCAAGCGGTTAACGCTGCGGTAGTTGGTAAACCCGCCGCTTGGATTGCTGAGCAAGCCGGTGTAAAGGTTCCCGAAAAAACCAAGATTTTGATCGCTCTCTTGCCGGATGTCGGTCCTGAGTATCCTCTCTCCAGAGAGAAGCTCTCCCCTGTTCTGGCTTATTTCAAGGTAAAAGATTGGCATCAGGGCTTTGAGTATGCTCAAAAGATGCTGAATCTTGGTGGTCTGGGCCACTCCGCTGTTATCCACAGCACCAACAACGATCTGATCACTTTGTATGGCGAAACCATGAAGGTTGGCCGTGTCATTTCCAACTCTCCGTCCTCTCAGGGCGCTATCGGTGATATCTATAACACCAATACCCCGTCTCTGACCCTGGGCTGCGGCTCTTACGGCCACAACTCTACGACTTCCAACGTTTCTTCCGTTAACCTGATTAACAAGAAGCGCATCGCCAAGAGGAGAGTTAATATGCAGTGGTTTAAAGTTCCGCCGAAGATCTATTTTGAAAATGACTCTATCCAATACCTGCAGAAAATGGAAGGTATTGAGCGCGCCTTTATCGTTACCGATCCCACGATGGTAAAGCTGGGCAATGTGGACAAGGTTCTCTATTATTTGAGAAAACGTGAAAAATACTGCCATTCCGAGATTTACTCTGATGTTGAGCCTGATCCGGATGTAGAAACCATTATGCGCGGCGTAGAGGCCATGCGTCAGTTCCAGCCTGATGTCATTATCGCCTTAGGTGGCGGTTCCGCTATGGACGCCGCTAAGGGTATGTGGCTGTTCTACGAGCATCCGGAAGCGACTTTCGATGGCCTGAAGCTGAAGTTCATGGATATCAGAAAGCGTGCTTACAAGTTCCCGAGACTGGGTTCTAAGGCTCAAATGGTATGTATCCCCACCACTTCTGGTACCGGTTCTGAGGTTACCTCTTTCTCTGTTGTTACCGATAAAAAGAACGGCAATATCAAGTATCCTCTGGCTGACTACGCTTTGACTCCCGGCGTCGCCATTATCGATCCTCAGTTTGTTATGTCGCTGCCGAAATCCGCTACCGCAGACACCGGCTTGGACGTTTTGACTCACGCTCTAGAAGCTTATGTTTCCGTAATGGCCAGCGATTACACCGATGGTCTTGCTCTGCAGGCGATCGGCATGGTATTTGAGTATCTGCCCAGAGCCTATAAGAACGGCGCTACCGACACAGTTGCCCGTGAAAAGATGCATAATGCTTCTTGTATCGCTGGTATGGCGTTTACCAACGCTTTCTTGGGCTTGAACCACTCTATGGCTCATAAGCTGGGCGGTGATTATCATATTCCTCACGGACGTGCCAACGCGATCCTTCTTCCCTATGTTGTGGAATACAATGCCCAGAAGCCCACTAAGTTCGCTACCTTCCCGAAATATGAGAAGTTTATCGCGGACGAGAAATACGCTAGAATTGCCCAGTATATCGGCAAGGGCGGCAAGACCGTACAGGAAAGCGTACAAAATTTGGTGCAGGCGATCCGTGATTTGGAAAGAGAAGTCGGCGCTCCTGTCAGCATTCAGGAATGCGGTATCGATGAGAAAGTCTTCTTCGATAATCTCCAGAGACTGTCCGAAAACGCTCATGAGGACCAGTGCACTACCGCGAATCCCCGCTATCCCCTCATCAGCGAAATCGCCGATCTGTACACTAAGGCTTATTACGGCAAATAAGACTTCTATGGTCTTATTTCTACTTTTCGCTAAGGTGAAGAAATCAGGCTTTTGAATGTTGACTCCATTCGTTGTGGACAGAATACGCTCTTTGTCTGATTCCTTCTTCCTTCATGGAAAATAAAGCGTTAAAAAAGCGCTGTCACTGTAGAATTTCTACAGCGACAGCGCTTTTCTTTTTTGGAAACACTTTTGGGAAAAACTTGCGGTCTTATCACGCCTTGCCACCATGGATATTTCTTAACGCTGCGAAAGGTCACAGACTGTCTCCACGATATTCTGGGGAAAAGTACACTAATTGGATTCCGACACTTTGCGAATTGCCTTTCGGCAATAGATGTCTTTCAGAACACGCAAAAGTTCTCTCAGAGAAACCAAAACCCCTGGTGGAAAACCAGAGGTTTAATTAGATGGCTCTGCCATTATTTTCGTCTAACGGAAGATAGTCCCCCGGGGACGCCAAGATTATTATTAAGCTTATTGATCAGTACATAAAAAACTGTAAAAGTTACCGTGACCTAGACATGCCATAGCGCTGCGCCATTTTTCATATGGGCAATATATATTAGGAAAACCAGCAAACGGATTAGGTAATAGGGCTATATATCAGCCCGCGGCCCCTTGAACCATAGGGGCGTTGAGCTCGATATATTCAGCCATGCGGCGGAACTCGTCAGCGTATTTGAATTTCACGCTAATATTGCCGCCCTCGTAAACTTTGATATAATCAATGAGCTCGGCCAGAATTTCCCGTGTCAGTTTGTCGATGTTCTGATATTTGAGAAATGCTGCCAGGAAAGGACTTTCTGCATCCACGCCGTTTTCCAGTTGTTCCTGCTCGTCTGTCAGCGTCCGCAGGACATTATTTAGGGCCTCGGCTTGCCGTTCATAGTCCTCGCTCATGTGGCGGTAGTCGTTGCGGGTGATTTCCCCGTCTTTCCAGTCTTGATAAAGGGCTTGCTTATATCGCATAATTTTAGCAAGCTCTTTTTCTTTTGCGGCGATGGCATCCTCCAGCCGCTTTGACTTGCTTTTTTTGAGGGGCGCGGAATTGATACGGGACACCAGCTCCGAATAGGCAACAGCTAAATGTACCTGTTGTTGAATTGCAAACAGGACGCCCGCCTCCAGGCGGTCACTCTTGATGGAGTGCATGGTGCAAGCCTTTTTTGAAAGGCTTTTATATGTTCCGCACTGGTAATAGACATAAATGCCTTTTGAAGCGATCCGGGACATCGCCCTGCCGCAGTCGGCGCATTTCAGAAAGCCGCTGAACAGATAAAGCTGCTTTTCCTTTGGGGCTGTGCGTGTGTCGCGCTTGAGCAGGCCCTGCACCTTATCAAAGGTTTCCCGGTCAATGATGGCCTCGTGGGTATTTTCTACGATAAACCATTCTTCCTCCGGCACCCGCTCCTGGATATGGATTTTATAGCTTTTCACCCGTTGACGGCCCTGCACCATATCCCCCACATAAACACGGTTTTTCAAGATCGTGTCTATGGTAATCGTGCTCCACATAGGATTGCTTTGGGCGTTGGGAGCATTGTATTTGAGCCCCTGCTGTTTCTTGTAGGCCGTGGGGCAAAGGACACCATGATCGTTCAGATAATAGGTAATCCCGCGTTTATTCATGCCAGACAGAAACATGGAAAAAATGCTTTTGACCACTTCGGCGGCCTCCGGGTCAACCAGCAGAGCGTGTTTATCGCCGGGGTCTTTCACATATCCATACGGAGCATACGAGCCGATAAACTCACCGTTGCGGCGCTTCATATCAAACACCTGACGGATTTTCTTTGAGGTCTGGTAGCAGTATTGATCGTTCATTACATTCGTAATGGGTACGATTATATTTGATACGCTGTCGGGATTGCGGTAGCTATCCACGCCCTCCGCCAAGCTGATAAAACGGACATTGAGCCGGACGAAAAGATTTTCAATCAGGTTTCCGGCATCGGTATAGTTTCGGGAAAGCCGGGACAGGTCTTTTACAATCACGCAGTTAATTCTGCCGCTGGATATATCGGACAGGAGCCGCTGAAAGTCCTCGCGGTTGGTGTCCGTACCTGTTTTTCCGTCATCCACATATACGTCCGCTTCCGCGCCCTCATAGAACTCATCTAGGTGGGCCTGGTGGTATTGTTCCAGGAGCCGCCGCTGGTTTACCACGCTGTTGCTTTCATCGCGGCCACGGAGCAAATCTTCTTTAGAAAGGCGAATGTATTTCCCTAATCTCCAGCGCATCACATTGTATGAAGTTGGGGAACTGGCGCTCATTGTCCCCCGGTTTGCTGTTCTTGCCATGTGTCCTCCTTCCTATCACATTACATCTATATTATACCTCTGCACCGGGGGTACAACAAGGATGACTCCACCTCTGGACAAAGTGTCTGGAAGTAGCGGATCGTTACAGTCCGCTTTTCTGCCGCAGGAAAAAGCCCGTCAGCAGTTCCTGGAGAGAGGGGCCGTCCTCGGCAAATTCCAGCTTGATGGCCATATCGCCATAGCGGAAACAATAGGGGTTTTTCAACTGTTCCAGCATACGGGCAGCTCGCTTTTCCAGCGGCAACGAATTATCAAAAACAAAACCGCTTGCGTCAACAAGCGTTTCCTTATCCACCGCGTCAAGATTGACGCTCTGCATCTTTTCAATCACTTGTGCGTTTAGCTTCACAGAAAACCTCCTTTGCAATTATTCGCCAGTATTTCCAATGATGAGCAGAAACGGCCAGCACCACGAAAGTGCTGGCCGTCCGGCTAAATGGCTACCTCTGGACACTTTGTCCAGAAGTCAGTAAGGGCTTTCCTCAAAGTGCTGCTGGGCCTCTTCCAGACTGCGGATGTCGAAAACCTCATAGAGCTCCGCCACCACGCGCCGGATTTCGTTGGGAGAAAAACCACAGTTCTCCATCGCGTAGATGACGTAGCCACGGCAGGCATTGTTGCTCCACGGCTGGGACAGCATAGCAGCCAACATAGGATCATAGTCCATTCTGTTATCCCTCACTTTCATAAATGGCGGGGAGCGCCGCGCTCATTTTCTTGCCCCGTCATAAGACAGCCATACTCGGCATCGGCGCTCCCCTACAAAGGGGGCGGCGGCCTGTGGCCCCCGCGCCTCCTTTGCGGAGAGAAAACCTCCTCTCACATACCACCAGAAAAAGAGGGGTGAATGGAGATGGTAACTTAGAAATTTTCCTGCAAATATTTTTTCATGCGCTCAATCCCGCATTTCACGGAGCAGCGGACGGCGCTCTTGTCCACGCCCTCCTCGCGGGCGATCTGACGGTAGCTCTTTCCCAGGATCAAATGAGCGTCCACCCGGCGGCCCTGGATCTCCGGCAGGGAGTTGAGGGCGTTCCACAGCCGGAAAAACAGCTCCTTACGATCCATGAGCTCCTGGGGGCTGGGCTCGTGCAGGCAGGCGGAGTATTCGATCCCATCGTCACAGTCCAGGGAATAATAAGCCTTGTTGTAGCGCACCCGTTCCGCATGGGCCGCCTCGCGCCGCTTGCTTGCCATGAGCTCCTCGGCCACCTCGTCAGGCACCTCCACCAGCTCGTCCGTTAAGTACCAATAATAAAAATCTTTCAGATTGATCGTTGTCATAGCTTGTCCTCCATTTTGTTTCGATTGATGGGTTGATCGGAAACAAAATGGGGGGCTGGCGGAGAGCGGCACCCAGGGGAGCCGCTCCGCACCTCTGGACAAAGTGTCCAGAAGTCGGACAAACAAAATGCGCCTGCGCGACACACGGCCACACAAGCGCATGAAATGACAAATTCATTTATGTACTGCCAAATTTCGCATCCGCCGCCGGACTGATCCTGCTGTGCGGGTGGGCTTTTTTTGACAGGTTAGGGGGATGGAAAAAGAAAAAGGACACGGCGATACCTCCCGGACACCGCCGTATCCTTAAAAAAGGGCGACTTTAACACACCCCCCGTATTCTCATTTTTCAAAAAGAAAACGGCGGCCTTGATTTCTCAAAACCGCCGTCAGGCTACTGTATTTTGTTTTGGCGCGTAATGATCCAGCCGCCGAAACAACGGTTTTTTTATTATCCCGTTGGGCGGTCAATCTTGAACGAAAAATTAGATTAGATGATCGTTTTCAACATAATGTCCTTTTGTAATAAAGCCTTCCGGCATTTTCTTTCCATCGACAACAATGTGAGTGAATAAGATTGGCAGTCCTGCTGATATTTCAAAGCTCTTTCCGCATTGGATCTGGAAGTGGATGTGTGGTTCACTCGTGTTTCCGCTGTTCCCACACTTAGCGATTACTTGACCTCTGCTGACTCGATCTCCTTTTTTTACGCATGAGCTATTCGGAAGAAGGTGTGCTATCATGCTGTATTCATGCTTGCTGTGGCGGATTACTATATGGTTTCCACGTACATCCGAAGCGGCGCAATCAGCCTCTCCCTCTGCGACGATTGGCGTATTTGGAAAGTGATTTACCACAGAAATGACCACGCCATCTGCCGGAGCCAAAACATTTTTTGCATAGCAGAAGTAATTTTCTAATTTCTCTCTTTCGTCAACAAAGGTGACATCTTCTTTATTCTTAATGAAAAAGTCATAAGCATATCGCTGGGACGGAAGTACCCAAGAATGAGAGGTTTCTCTATCAACTCCTCCATTTACAACAAACCATTCTCCATCGAATGGAAGTGAATAAAGCACTTGTGGCTTATATGAATTTTTATCTGGAAGGTTGAAACCATATCTCAAATGTACAATAAGTATCCCAACGAGCATCCATAAGTTCTGAGTGAGAAATCTCAGATTTGAGAGAATGCTCCGCATAGGAGAAAAAACTTCTGCCAGACAGCATAACCAAAACAGGAAAAATAGCCGAAGATACTGGTTATCCAAAATGACACCTAAAAATCCGATCAATGCCAGCCATTGTAATTTTGAAATAAATTTAAGCATGACTACCTCTCAAAATGTTCCCTGTACTTTTGCATAAGGGATTGAAATGCAAGGTTTTCTTTTAAGAAAGATGTATCATTGTCTAATAGCAACTGCTCAATCATTGGTGACAAGAGCTGCTGAGGTAAGTTTTCTATGTTTTCATCCGATAAATTCAAATGTTGATATAGAGCGAACGATGAGATATTCCACTTTTCCTCCATAGAGCTAAGCATCAAGGATAGTACTTGAGTACAGCGTTCCGCATCTTTCTCATATACGGCACATTCGAGCTGAGCCGTATATGCGGTACATTCCAAAATGCCAAACTGTTTTGCTATCTGTTCTTGGATACAAGCCAATTTTTCGGCATCAGCACTCCGCTTTTCTGAAAGAGCTATTTGGGTCAAAGATACTAATATGGATTGCAATTCAACCGCAATTTCCAACATCCGATGTTCTAACAAAGCACACGACGGTTCGTATTCCTTTTTATGCTGGTGCAGGTGAGCCATCATTAACTTTGTGTCAGCAGGATAATCGCTTAACAAAGCGGCGGCATTGTCATATTCTCCTTTTTCACAATACAGGTAAAACAGGAAAGAAATAGCTTCCTTTTTTATCTCAATATTTTCGCTATTGCGTATTCTAAAATACAGTTTGGCGAGTTCTTCACGATACCTATTTTGTTGATCTATCGGCTGTAATCCCAAAGAGGGCTGCAAAATAATTCCAAGAGAATATATTAGATTTTCACAAGTGGGAAAATCCTTAACTTGCCTTAAAGCGTATTGAAAGGCTTTTTCAAAGCCATCTTCTTGGATTAGGGATTGAACTTTCATAACAACATTGTTAATCTCGATCTCGGACATTTCCTCATTAAAGGATAAAAGAGTATTCAAATCTGTCTTTAGTAATCTGGCCAATCCGGGGAGAAGCGTAATGTCTGGATAAGTCGTTCCATTCTCCCATTTACTAACTGCGGGCGTTGAAACACCCAAATACTCCGCAATATTTTCCTGTGTCAACCCCAAGTGCTTGCGTTTCTCTTTAACTATCTGACTAATTTTCATATTATCCTCCATCTATTTATAAGACTACCATGACTGTATAGGAATTAGCAATCGAGCTATTGTTTAATTATAGCTCAGAAAATTTAACTTGCAAGCAACAAGAAATAAAATACTACTATAAGTAAAATTGTATTTCGTTCTCATAGCCTCACCCGAAATGTAGAATGATATAGGGTGATATGAGAATGTACCAATACGACAAACATCTTGATTTTCACGCCCTGGGCCGTGAGATCAAACGAAAACGGGAAGCAAAAGGCTGGACGCAGGAGTACCTGGCTCAGCTTGTGGATCGCACCCCGCGCTCCATCATGTATATGGAGAACCGGGGGCAGAAGCCAAGCCTCAATGTTTTTTACCAGCTTGTCACCCTGCTGGAGATTTCCGTAGATCAATTCTTTTTCCCGGACAAGCTCAACGGAGAGAGCACCTGCCGGAAACAGATAGATGTCATGCTCAATTCAATGGACGAAAAAGAGCTAACCGTAATGAAATACACAGCAGAGGGACTGCAAAAAGCCCGTGAAACGGAGGATGCGTAAGAAAAGCGTGTACCTCCGTTTTTTCGTGCCATTTTCGGGGCTTGCACAAAACGGCAAGCAATTCGGGTGTGGCCACACTCCGAAATTTCCACAGGCCGCAGGCCCGTGAAAATGCTTGTTGGGGAGCTCCCCAAACCCGCTGAACTTCTGGACACTTTGTCCAGAAGTCCCGGCGCAAGCGCCTGTTGTCGGCGGCCTGGAGCTAACGCTCCTGGGCCTTATTTTTTTGCTCGTCCGCGTGGCCGAGCAGGTGATCGATATTCGCCTTGACTGCCACGGCCTGCCGCATATCCGCCTGGGCCTTGCGGTATTCCGC
>CAUFXR010000039.1 GCA_959596515.1 uncultured Oscillospiraceae bacterium | reverse complement strand
AACTCGCTACCTCCACCTTGGCAAGGTGGCGCTCTACCAGATGAGCTACATCCGCGTTTTTCGTCCGCTTCTGCGGACGATGTGGTGCCTCCGATCGGAATCGAACCAATGACACGGGGATTTTCAGTCCCCTGCTCTACCGACTGAGCTACAGAGGCAAATGTGGCGACCCGGAACGGGATCGAACCGTCGACCTCTAGCGTGACAGGCTAGCGTTCTAACCAGCTGAACTACCGGGCCACATTCCTGAATCATTCGGCCCGACTCTCTTCAGAATCCGGGCCAATCCAATTCAGTGAAACAGGCTGTTTGCCTGTGGTGGGAACAACAGGGCTCGAACCTGTGACCCCTTGCTTGTAAGGCAAGTGCTCTCCCAGCTGAGCTATGCTCCCAAAACGCCGTTTCTAAACGCTTTTTTCACATGGCGCTCTCAGCGACGTGTTATATAATACTATATTTCGGAATAAAAGTCAACACTTTTCCCCATCTTTTTTTGATTTTTCTTTCACGATTTGAAGAAGCTCTTCCTTGGAAATTCGATACTTTCGGTTGCAAAATTGGCAGCCAGCTTCCAGGAATCCTTGCTCGTCAGCAAGGGATAAAATCTCGTTATTCGGAAGGGAAGTAATCGCCCGCACTACTCTCTCCTTGCTGCAATCGCAAACATAGGCCACTTTCCGCTCCTCCAGAATTTCCCACTCGAAACCGTCCAGCGCCTTGCCCACCATTTCCTCAATGGAAAGCCCTTTCGCCAGCATTGTGGTCACTGGTTCCAGCAGGCCGATATTTCTTTCCAGCTTTGTAATCGCGTCTTCCTCCGCCGCGGGCAGCAGCTGGATCAAAAAACCACCGGAAAGCAGAGCCTGTCCGCCATCTTTATCACAAAGCACACCTAAAGCGCACACGGTGGGAATCTGTTCACTGGCGGCGTAATAGCTGGTAATGTCTTCGGCGATTTCCCCGCTGACCAGAGGGATCTGGCCCATATAAGGTTCTCCGGTACCATAGTCGCGCATCACGTACAGAATCCCGTTTTTCCCAACCACACCGGCTACATTCAACTTCCCGTTTGGATAGTTTTCCGCCTGCGCACCGGGATTAATTACATATCCCTTGCAGGATCCACTGCTGTAAGATACCGCCACCATTGAGCCGATAGGACCGTCTCCACTCACCTTCAAGGTCAGACTGGCCTCCTGCTGCTTGAGCTGAGCACCCATCATCGATGACGCTGTCAAAAGCCTCCCCAGCGCGGCGGTGGCTACCGGCGTCAATTGATGCAGCTTTTGCGCCGTATATACGATATTGGTGGAATCAACAGCCGACGCCATAATCGCGCCGTCCTTGGTAATACAGCGAATCAAACGGTCCATAGTTGCCTCCTCAATGGCTTGATTAAAGTTCCAAGAAAATCATCAAAATTGTTTTCCCCCGGTTTTACAGGGTTCCCTAGCTGAAACAAAAAACGCCCGCCGATTTCTCTCTGCTAGGCCAAAGGCTTATACGCCGCATAAACCAAACGCTGAGAATCGTCCCTCGGCGGCTCAAAACTTCGTTCGTGGAATACCCCCGTCACCTCAAGTCCCGCCTTTTTCAGCATTGCCTCCAATTCCTCCCGCGAATATGCCCTTTCGCTGAAAGATTCCTGGCTGCGGTAATAAGCATTTCCATCCCGGTGAAAAAAGTCCAGGGAAATGGCCACTTTATTTTGGTGCGGAGAAAAAGTATTCTGCCAAACGCAGTAAACGTTCTGCGTATCATAAACAAAGGTATTGTTCCCCAATACCTCTCGATGCTTGTAAATCGTATTGACGTCAAAAATAAAATATCCGCCCGGATTTAAAAACAGAGATACCCGTTCAAACGTTCTCTGCACATCCTGCGGGTTCGTTAAATGGTTAATGCTGTCTAAAGTGCATACCACTGTGTCTACAGTACCGTACAGGTCGATTTTCTGCATTTTTTGACAAAGGAATAAAATATGCAGTCCTTCTTCAGAGGCCTTCTGCATGGCCTCTGAAAGCATTTCCGGCGATCCGTCGATGCCGTAAATATCCCAGCCCCGTTTACACAGTTCCACTGTCAGGCTTCCGGTTCCGCAGGCCAGATCTAGCGACAAGCCGGGCGTATGTCCCAGTCTCTGGCAAAGCGCCTCTAAATAGTCCGCCTGCTGTACATAATCCACATTTTGGGTCAGCTCGTCGTAATATCCGGCAAAATAGGCGTAGCTGCTCATTTTTCCCGCTTATCCTCTTCATCTAGACGCCGAAACACCATCTCATAGCCGTCGCAGCCATAATTTAAAGCCCGGTTTACCCGGCTAATGGTGGCGGTGCTGGCTCCGGTTTTCGTTACAATATCACTGTAGACCTTATGCTCGCTCAGCATATGGGCCACTACCAAGCGCTGGGACATGGCCTTAATCTCTGGAACAGTACAAAGATCTTCAAAAAAATCGTAGCATTCATCCACGGTTTTCAGCTGAAGGATGGATCGAAACAGAAAATCCACGCCCTCTTCTCTTAATTTAGAATTCATCGAAAGGCCCTCCTTTTGCGGTTTAGTGCAATAAAATTTTATCACAGAAAAGTGAAAAAGTAAAGAAGACAAAAAAGAACCTGAGAAATTTCTCTCACAGGTTCTTTCCTATTCACAAAGTCATACGGCAGCACAAATTTTTTCTTGTGCTATCGGCGTGTCGAAAGTCTTTTTCTGTTTTCCCGTTGTGAGCGGGAAAACAGAAAGCAACGGTCCGCCGAGCTTACACATCGTTTTTAATTAAATCATCGTAGGTTTCCCTTTTCACGATTACCCGGGATTTTCCGTCTTTAATCATCACAATAGGCGGCTTAGGGATCCGGTTATAATTGGACGACATGGAATAGTTATAGGCTCCGGTTGAAAACACCGCCAGAGTATCCCCGGGCTTCGCCGGTTGGATCATAGCGTCTTCCTGGATCAAATCACCGCTTTCGCAGCATTTTCCCGCGATAGTGACCTTCTCTGTCGCCGGCTGATCGGCTTTATTGGCGATCACAGCCAGATAGCTGGATTTATACAGGGCGTAACGGGGATTATCCGTCATTCCTCCGTCAATGGAAACATAAGTCCGGATATTGGGGATAACTTTGACGCTTCCGACCGTGTACAGCGTAATGCCGGATTCTCCAACAATGGATCTGCCGGGTTCCAGGCAGATAAACGGCACCGGCATATTATATTCCTTGGCCTTGGCCTTTACCGCCTTCGCTACCGTGCTCATATAAGCGTTATAAGGCTGGGGATGGTCGCAGTCGGTATATTTGATTCCGAAGCCGCCCCCCAGATTCATGCATTCCACCGTGACGCCAGTGGCATCTTTAATCTGCTTGCGGAAGCCCATCATCACCTCGGCCGCCAGGACAAAGGGATCGATATCGAAAATCTGAGAACCGATATGGCAGTGGATTTCTTTCAAATTCAGATTTTTTGAGGCAATGGCCGCTTTCGCCGCCTCAAGAGCCTCTCCGGTCTCTAAGGCGAAGCCAAACTTCGAATCGATCTGACCGGTGCGGATAAAACTATGAGTATGCGCGTCGATTCCGGGCTTGATCCGCATGGATACCTGAGCGGTCACACCTTTTTGCGACGCCAGCTGGTCCAAGCTTTTCATCTCATCCAGGTTATCCATAACGATCACGCCGACGCCATTGTCCAGAGCCATTTCCAATTCTTCCTGGGTTTTATTATTCCCGTGAAAATGAATCTTTTGGGGATCGAATCCAGCCTTTAAGGCTGTGTAGAGCTCTCCGCCGGAAACCACATCCAATCCCAGGCCTTCCTCGGCCACGATCCGGCAAAGTTCCTTGCAGTTCAGCGCCTTGCTGGCGTAAAAAGCCATACCATGGCCGTCATAATTTTCCTGAAAGGATTTCTGATAAAGGCGGCAAGCTTGACGGATCGTCATTTCATCCATCACATAGAGGGGAGTGCCGTATTCTTTGGCCAACCCTACCGTGTCACAGCCGCCTATGGTTAAATGTCCTTTTTCGTTTACATCAAAGCAATCTGCTACAAACATGATTCCAACCCCTTAATGATCTCAAATTCAGCCCTGCTCTTCCTCTGGTTCTTCCGCCACAGAGGACAAAATCTCCCGCAGCTCATCCACCCCTTCACCGGTGACCGCTGAAAAGGGAATCAGCTGTAATCCCTCATAGTCGGAGAACACCTCTTGCAACGCGGCGAGCCTTTGTTTCCGCTCCGTTTGGTTCAATTTATCGCTTTTGGTCAGCGCCACCAAAAAAGGAAAGCCGCCATCGCATAAAAACTCGATCATATGCAGGTCATCCTTCGTGGGAGGATGGCGCATATCAATCAGCTGAACCACTAAAGCCAGATTCCGCTCCTGCTGGAAGTATCCCTCCACCAGTTCCGCCCAGCGCTTTTTCTCCGCCAAGGATACCTTGGCATAGCCATAGCCAGGCAGATCCACCAGTCTGGCTTGATCCAGACGATAAAAATTAATGGTGGCCGTCTTACCCGGTGTGGCGCTAACCCGGGCTAAATTTTTCCGGTTGAGCAGCTTATTAATCAGGGAAGATTTTCCCACGTTGGACTTGCCCGAAAATACGATTTCCGGCAAGTCCCCGCCGGGAAGCTGATCCGACCTTCCGGCCGCCAGCTCAAACATCCCGTTGTCAAATCTCATATAACGCTCCTTTTTCAGCCTGACAGCGTTGTCTTCACCGATCATTCCGCCCGCCGTCGTCTTCGGCGGCTTTTCAGAAAGCTGGCGAATCTTTTCTTCGCACAGGATTTCCGGCTCACGGGAAGGCGCTATTCCTTTTCAGGCTGTGAAAGTTTTTCAGGAAAGAAACGCGGCTTTCCGCGCGGTCTTTTTTGTGCGAGGCACTACTGATGTCTCTTGATTCTGTCCCCCGGCCGGAAGAATTTCCTCCTCCTTTTTTGGGACCAGCGCCCATTCCAGAACGGTATCCAAGGTTTCCACCGGAACAAACTGGATATTGGACTTGACTACCTCGTCCACTTCTTTCAAATCTGGTTGATTTTCCGCTGGAATAATCACGGTTTTGATCCCATGGCGGTAAGCGGCCATAGTCTTTTCCTTCAATCCGCCGATGGGAAGCACCCGACCCCGCAGAGTGATCTCTCCGGTCATCGCCACCTCATGGCGCACCGGGGTCTCGCTGAGCGCTGACACCACCGCCGTAGCCATGGCGATACCGGCGCTTGGTCCATCTTTCGGCACTGCACCCTCCGGCACATGGATATGGATATCCTTGGTCTTATAGAAATCAGGGCTGATATCCAGTCCCTTGGTCCGAGTTCTCACACAGCTGATGGCGGTTCTAGCGGATTCCTTCATCACGTCGCCTAAATTCCCGGTAAGCTCAATCTTGCCGTTGCCATCCATGACCGCCACCTCGATGGGCATGGTCTCCCCGCCCACCGCGGTCCAGGCCAAGCCGTTCACCAGGCCGATTTCGTCTTTTTTGCTTCCCTGCTCCTCCTTGAAGCGCCTGGCGCCCAGCATCGGTTCAAGCTGCTTGACCCCGATGGTCACCTTTTGGACCTCGCCCGCCACCAGCTTCTTAGCGGCTTTCCGGTACAAAGACGCGATCACCCGCTCCAAATTACGGACGCCCGCCTCCCTGGTGTAGCCGCTGATCAGTTCATGGAGAGCGTCGTCGGTGATTTTCACCGTTTTACTGGTCAACCCATGTTTTTTCATCTGTTTGGGGATCAGGTGCTGTTTGGCGATCTGGAACTTCTCCTCATGGGTATAGCTGGGCAGCTCGATGATATCCATACGGTCCAGCAGAGGTCCCGGGATCATGCCGGCGTCGTTGGCGGTGGTGATAAACAACACGTCGCTCAGGTCAAAGGGAAGATCGATATAATGATCCTGGAAGGTATTGTTTTGTTCCGCATCCAGCACCTCCAGTAACGCAGAGGTTGGGTCGCCCTTATAATCCGCGCCAAGCTTGTCGATTTCATCCAAAAGAATCAAAGGATTCCGGGTGCCCACCTGATTGATGGCGGAAATGATCCTGCCGGGCATGGCGCCTATATAGGTTCTTCTATGGCCCCGGATATCCGATTCATCCCGGACGCCGCCTAAGGCGATCCGGGCGTACTTGCACCCGATGGCCCTGGCCACGGATTTTGCGATAGACGTCTTTCCCACACCGGGAGGTCCCACCAGGCAAATGATCTGGCCTTTCACATCCGGCGCTAGTTTTTTCACCGCCAGAAGCTCCAGCATCCGCTCCTTGACCTTGTCCATTCCGTAGTGATCGGCGTCCAGAATCTTCCTGGCCCGGTTAATATCGATATTCAATTTGGATTCCACATTCCAGGGAAGTTCCATGCAGATATCCAGGTAATTACGAAGTACATTGGCCTCGTGAGAGCCAAAGGGCATTTTGTACAGGCGGTCACACTCTTTTAACAGCTTTTCCCGCACGTTATCGGGCAAATTCAGCTTCAGGATCTTCTCCTTAAATTCTTCAGCCTCGCTTTGAGGGGAATCCGCCTCACCCAGTTCCTCGGTAATAGCCTTAATCTGCTCCCGCATAAAGTATTCCCGCTGGTTTTGGTCGATCTGCTCCTTGACCTTGACGCTCAGTTCGGTTTCCAGCTTCAAAATATCCACTTCACGGGTTAAGGTCTTCAGCAGCCTTTGCAACCTTTTCACTGGATGCAACTCGCACAAGATATCGATTTTATCCTGATACTCCATCATGATGTTGGCTGTTATGTAATCCGCCAGATAACCGGGATCGTCGGTGGTTTGTACCTCCAGCACGATATCTGGTGCCATCTTGGGGGCCATTTCCATGTACTCTCCAAAGGCTTCCTTCACCGCCCGTACCAGGGCCACGGTTTTCACTGTATCCCGCGTTGCGGCATCCTCACAGGGAACCACATCGCACATCATATAGGGCTGATCCTGAAGCACATCCGTAATTTTCGCCCGATAGTTGCCCTCCACCAGAATACGGATGCCGTCACCGGGCTGCTTTAAAATCTGCTTAATTGTGCCCACCACACCGATTGACGCCAAATTGTCCACACCGGGATCTTCATCCTTAATGTCAATTTGAGGGGCTAAATAGATGCTCTGATTGTTCTGCATGGCGGCGTTGAGCGCGAGAATGGATTTCTTTCGGCCAACGTCAAAATGGAGCATCATTTTCGGAAAGAGCACCAACCCTCGTAGGGATAATACCGGGAGGATCATAGGCGCTATTTCTTTTTTCATCATAGTAATTCCTCTCTCCAATCGAGAATTTGTAAAAACGCAAAGGGCTGCAACCGTCTGGAGCCAGACTTTCAGCCTGCCCGACGACGCTGTCGCAGCCCAAATGATAACCTTTGATTATGACGCGGAATATTTTCTCCTGTTCGGAGCCTTCTTGGTTTCACTGATAGTAATCGCAACAGGCTTACGGTCCGGATTGTGAATTAGTTTGGCTTCCTTGCCACTTTTCACTGTTTCACCGTCTACTACCACCTTTTCCACGGAATAATCCGAGGGAACCTTATACATCAGGTCGGTCAGAGTTTCCTCCATGATGGAACGCAGGCCCCTGGCTCCGGTGCGCCGGTCGATGGCCTTCTGGGCCACCGCCTCCAATGCGGATTTCTCAAAATCCAGTTCCACCTTATCCAAGGCGAACAGTTTTTTATATTGCTTCAAAATAGAATTTTTAGGTTCAGTTAAAATACGGATCAAAGCTTCCTTGTCCAAGCCATCCAAGGCGGTAATGACCGGAAGCCGGCCCACCAGTTCCGGAATCAAACCGTATTTCACCAAATCGTGCGGGACAACCTCGCTCATCCATTTGGTGGTATCCAGTTCCTTTTTCGAGCGGACCTGGGCGCCGAAGCCTAACGATGAGGAGCCTGTTCGTTTTTCCACAACCTTTTCCAGACCGTCGAAAGCGCCGCCACAAATGAAAAGAATATTGGTGGTATCGATTTGAATAAATTCCTGCTGGGGATGCTTTCTGCCTCCCTGGGGCGGCACATTAGATACCGTTCCCTCCAGAATCTTCAGCAAAGCCTGCTGAACTCCTTCGCCGGAAACATCCCTGGTGATAGATGGGTTTTCCGACTTTCGGGCGATCTTATCGATTTCATCCACATAGATGATGCCACGCTCAGCCCGCTCCACGTCGAAATCTGCGGCTTGAATCAGGCGCAACAGAATATTTTCCACATCCTCGCCCACATAGCCGGCCTCCGTCAGGGTAGTGGCGTCGGCGATGGCAAATGGTACGTCTAGAATTTTCGCTAAAGTTTGGGCTAACAGGGTTTTCCCGACGCCGGTGGGGCCCAGCAAAAGCACGTTGCTTTTATTGATCTCTACGTCGTCGCTGCCAAAATAGATTCGCTTATAGTGGTTGTACACCGCCACAGACAAGGCGATTTTCGCTTTCTCCTGGCCGATCACATATTCGTCTAATTTGGCTTTAATTTCTTCGGGCTTCAGCAACACGGTCTCGTCATTGTTTCGATAATTGGCGGAACGCTCCTGAAAATCCACCTCATCCTCTAAAATCGACATGCAAAGCTCAATGCATTCGTCGCAGATATAAACGCCGGGACCGGCGATCAACCTGCGGGCTTGTTCCTGGGGTTTGCCGCAAAAGGAACAGCAGATCTGCCTGTCTTTGCTTTCGTCACTGATTGACATTACATCACCAATCCTATCGTTTATAGATCACCTTATCCACCAGACCGTAATCCGCGGCTTCCTGAGCGGACATAAAGTTATCCCGCTCGGTATCCCGCTCGATCACTTCCAGGGGCTGGCCGGTTCTTTCCGCCAGGATCTCATTGAGTTTTTTCTTAGTCCGGGCAATATGGTTGGCGTGGATCAAAATATCCGTTGCCTGACCCTGAGCGCCGCCGCTGGGCTGATGGATCATAATATCGCTGTTAGGCAGCGCCATGCGTTTGCCCTTGGCGCCCGCTGCCAGCAGAAACGCTCCCATACTGGCGGCCATTCCCATGCAAATGGTGGAAACGTCGCACTTGATATACTGCATGGTATCATAGATGGACATACCCGCCGTGACGGAACCGCCTGGACTATTGATATAAAGGCTGATATCCTTGGTAGGATCCTGGCCCTCTAAATACAACAGCTGAGCCACTACCAGGCTGGCGCTGGTGTCGTTGACTTCTTCTGTCAGCATGACAATCCTGTCGTTGAGAAGCCTGGAAAAAATATCATAACTGCGCTCGCCTCTGCTGGTCTGCTCCACAACATAGGGAACAAGGCTCATATTAGGCATCTGAAACTGATTCATCACAGCACACCTCCAACTACTCTGTCTGTAAATATGAACAAAAACGCCACCGATTATTCAGCGTCCTTAATATTTGCGTTATCGCGTACCAGATTGATAGCCTTTTCCACACAGATATCCTTTTCCAGCTCCGCGGCGGGAATCAGCTCTTTGATTTTGTCGGCTTCCATCTTATACTGCTCGGCGATCTTCTGATACTCCTGGTTCAGATCTTCCTCGGTAGCTTTCAGCTTCTCTAAAGCGGCGATCTTCTCCAGAGCCAGACGCAGCTTCACTTGGCGCTCCGCCTGAGGACGGAAACCTTCCTTCATTTGGTCCACGTTCATTCCGGTATATTTCATGTAAGTATCCAGATTCAAGCCCTGAGACTGGAGACGATAGCCAAACTCACGGAGGCTGTCGGCGACCTTGTTCTCATACATGGCCTCCGGGATCTCACCCTGCACCAGCTCTACCAGCTTGTCAATAAGCTGATTTTCCAGGTCATCGGTAGCTTCTCTTTCCTTGTTCTCAGCCAGCTTTTTCTTCAGATCCTCTTTATAATCGGCCAGGGTATCAAATTCGCTGACATCCTTTACGAACTCGTCATCTACTTCCGGTAATTCTTTCATTTTGATTTCATGCAGCTTGCACTTGAAGGTTGTGGCCTTGCCCTTCAGTTCCTCCGCCTGATAATCCTCCGGGAAGGTGACATTCACATCGAACTCGTCGCCAGTGTTATGACCCACGATCTGCTCCTCAAAGCCAGGGATAAACTGTCCGCTGCCCAGAGTCAGGCTGTAATTCTCGCCCTTACCGCCCTCAAAAGGCTCGCCGTCCAGGAAGCCCTCGAAATCGATCACGGCGATATCGTCGTTCTGAGCCGCTCTGTCTTCCACGGTCACCATTCTGGAATTGCGGTCCTGCACCTTCTTGATCTCGGCGTCGATATCTTCGTCAGTCACCTCGGCGGATTTTTTCACGGCCTCGATGCCTCTGTAATTCTCAATGGTCACTTCCGGCTTTGTGGTCAAAGCGGCGGTAAAGGTAAAGCCCTGGGGACCAATCTCTTTCACGTCAAAATCGATCTTATCCTGAATCACCTCAATACCGGCTTCCTTGATCGCCTCATCTAAAGCGTCGGGATAAAGAGCGTTAACGGCGTCCTCATAAAAGACTTCCTTGCCAAAATATTTTTCAACAAAAGCGCGGGGAGCTTTGCCCTTGCGGAAGCCCGGAATCGCGATCTTCTTGCTCTGCTTTTTAAACGCGGCGGCCAAGCCTTTTTCAAAGGTTTCCGCATCTACCACGACCTCTAATTCAACACGATTGGTATCAATTTTGTTTTGTGATTTAAGGCTCATTTTAGTCATCCTCCTGCAAAATTGCAAAATATCTAAATAATTATAGCACAGTTAATCTATGATTGCCACCTATTTCTGAAATAATTTTCAGCGAATCAGCACCGGACGGAAGCCGGTGTAATCGCAGGCGATCAACTGCAGCTGAATTCCCTGGAACTCTCCGGTCTCGGCGTATTTAGCGCCGCTGCCATGGATGTGCCCGTAATAACATCTTTGGATCCTGTATTTTTTCAGAACCTCTAAAATTTCCTCACAGATCTGGCCATGATAAACAGGCGGATAGTGGAGAAACACCACCGGCTCCAGCCCAGTTTTCAATCCGGCTTCGATAGATGTGGTCAGTCTTCCGACCTCCCGGTTCAGCACCTTTTTATCCTGGTCGGACTCCGCGTCGTAAAACCATCCTCTGGTTCCGCAGACGCACCGGTCTCCTATGGGAACGGCGGAATTGAAAATCAGCTCCAGCGAGGAAAATCCCTTTTCCTCAAACCAGTTGTGAAGCTTCCGGGCGGTGGACCACCACAAATCATGGTTGCCCTTGAGGAACAGCTTCTTTCCCGGCAGGCTGTGAAGGAAGGCGAAATCCGCCTCAGTTTCCTCCAGTTTCAGCGCCCAGGAAATATCCCCGCCAATGACTACCGTATCATCCTCCGACACCATGGACCGCCAGTTCTTTTCCAACCGGGAAACGTAATCCTTCCAGCCGGGAAACACGTCCATAGGTTTATCGCAGCCCAAAGACAGATGCAGGTCGGAAATTCCAAACAGCGCCATATCTTACTGGATCCCCAGGGTACCCAGTACCGCTAATTCCATACCGGCGATGTTGCATACCTGAGCGAACCTCAACGGTTTCTGCTGCAGATCCGCGATCGGCTGAGGAATCTGGGTCCCAGTCAGAGCGGAAAGCTCTGCTACCTTGTCGAATTCACTGCCCTGGCTCTTTTCACCGGTCAGAGCCTCCAGCACACTGGCCGCGAACTTATAGGGACTAGCGGTAGAGGCGATGATGGTAGGGGTCTCACGGTCTCCTGTCTCCTGGAGATACTGCTGGTAAACATTTACCGCCACGGCGGTATGCGTATCGATGAGATAGTTCTCCGTTTCGAACATTTCCTTGATGGCCGACTTAGTTCCCTGATCGTCGCAGTATCCGCCGTAGAACAGGTCGTCCATCTTCGACTTCACCTGCGCGTTCACCGTATACACGCCGGTATCACTTAGGCTCTTCATCCAAGAAGCCACCAAAGCGTCGTCACCGTCGGTCATATCATACAGCAGACGTTCCAGATTGCTGGACACCAAAATATCCATAGAAGGAGAACTGGTGGTGTGGAAGGGACGGTTTTTATTGTAAACCCCGGTGTGGATAAAGTCGGTAAGCACATTGTTTTCGTTGGAGGCGCAGATCAGTTTATTCACCGGCAGACCCATTTTCATTGCGTAGTAAGCAGCCAGAATGTTGCCGAAATTCCCGGTAGGAACCACGATGTTGATCTTTTCACCTTCATAGTCCATTTCCCCGGTTCCCATTAGATCACAGTAGGCGGAGAAATAGTAAACGATCTGGGGCAACAGCCGTCCCCAGTTGATGGAATTGGCACTGGAGAACATCATATTGTGTTCCGCCAGTTTTTTACCGCAGGCCGGATCGGTAAAGATTTTCTTCACGCCGGTTTGGGCGTCATCGAAATTTCCCTGGATAGCACATACATGGACGTTTCCGCCTTCCTGGGTATTCATCTGGCGCTCCTGCATGGGGCTGA
The DNA here is from genome assembly GCA_959596515.1 of uncultured Oscillospiraceae bacterium. GTDB lineage: Bacteria > Bacillota > Clostridia > Oscillospirales > Acutalibacteraceae > Clostridium_A. The sequence goes on along the minus strand of CAUFXR010000039.1, from coordinate 9,799 downwards.
CCCCGTCCTGCGGATAGAAGACCATAATTTCGGTTCCCGCCACATCCCGGAAACCTTCCAAAGCCGCCTTGCCGGTATCGCCGGAGGTAGCCACCAGGATCACAGCCTTTTTGCCGCCGCTGACTTTGCTCATGGACTTGGTCAGCAGGTGAGGTAGGATCTGCAGCGCCATATCCTTAAAGGCGCAAGTGGGGCCATGCCACAGCTCCAGCACATACATGTTCTTATCGCCGTTTTGCTGCAAAGCCAAAGGCGCCGGATGTTCCCCGCCAAATTTATTGGAACTATAGGCTTCTCGCACGCTTTCTTCGATTTCCGACTGCGTGAAATCCGTTAGGAAATCTGAAAGAATTTTTTGTGCCCGGCCCTGATAGGTCATTTCCTTGAGCCGGCACAAATCCTCATAGGAATATTGCGGCAGGCTTTCCGGTACAAACAGGCCGCCGTCCGCTGAAATCCCCTGGGCGATAGCCTGGGCGGAGGATACGGAAACAGAGCGGTTTCTCGTACTGTTATAATTCATTGTGTTCCCTCTTTCTTCTATATTTCATCTGCTATTTTATTTAAAGTTAATGGTGCGCTAATAGCCTTATTCTATACCACAACGGGCGAGCTGTCAAAGCGTAGCGAAAAATTTAGAGGCATTATCAAAAAACAGTGAATTAACAAGGCTTTCCTTGTAATTATGTTTTAAAAAAAGCTCGTATAAATCCTGAATTTTTTCAATACCGTCCAGCTCCGGCGGTACATCGGCGCCGTCGTAATCGGAGCCCAGACATAGAGTAGTTTCCCCGCCCAGAGACCAAAAATGATCGGCATGGCGCAAAACATCCTCAAAATGAGCGTCGGAGTCCTCCCGCAAAAAATGAATGCAGAAGTTCAGTCCCACCAATCCGCCCTTATCCCGCACAATCTGAAACTGCTCGTCGGTGAGATTACGGGGGTGAGGGCAAATCGTCCTGGCATTGGAATGGGACGCCACAATGGGTTTTTGAACGATTTCCGCCACGTCATAGAACAAAGCGTCGCTGGCATGGGACACATCCACCACGATAGAAAGCCTCTCCATCTCTTTGATCGCTTTCCGTCCAAAAGGAGTAATCCCCAAAGCCGTAGAGGCTCCTCCTCCCAACTCATTCTCCCCATTCCAGGTCAGCGTCATCATTTTTACACCCTGGTTCCACAGCTTTTCCAGATTGGAAAGCTCTCCGCCCAATACCGCTCCGCCTTCTACCGTCAGGACAGGAGAAAAGTTCTCCGACCGATCTGGCACCAATTCCCGGCGGAATTTCTCACAGCAGCCGTCAAACAGCGCCATGGCTTCCTTTCCCCTCAGCTCGTCGGGAATCCATACGGCGAAACACTGGGACCATTGATCGAACCGTTTTCCCCGTTTCAGGTCCAAGTGAAAAGAATTTTCACGCAGCGGCTGATTCTCCGTATACCCCCGATATAGGGAATCACAGTGCAGATCAAACAGTTTCATAAAATTCTCCTTCCCGCGCCGACACGCGCCCACCCTTATTTACGGCGAAACCCGTTTCCTCTGTTCTTACCGTGAGGCCGCCTCGCTTCTGAGCCCTGCAGGTCTCCCTTGTTTCTGACTTTACCGTGAAGCCTATTTTTTCTTGCGTCTGGGAAATCCACTTTTCTTTTAGCTCTGAAACTCAATTTTTCCAACCACAGCAGCGAAATTTCAGAGTCTCACTCGAGAAACGCCCTTCCCGCTTCCGGCATTTAAAATCATCGTGATAGCGGGGCCGTTTCCAGCCTAGCGGTGCTGGTCTAAAGCAGAAAACATGGTGAAAAAGCATGGATATCTGTAAAATATCATGTGAAACAGGAGTAAAAGAATTACGGAAAAATGTCTGGTTTTCAGATTAGGATTTTGAAATTAGATTTTTCAGATTGAGCTTTTCAGATTATGATTTCCAGATTGGACCTTTCAGGTTAGGCCTTTCAGATTTAGCCTTTCAGGACATCTATGCTGCTTACTCTTCCATAACGAACGCACCGGGCATCTGCTCAACCCGGCACCGGTTTTCCCCGGTAGGTGTCACCTGGATCACGTCAAACCTGGGTTGAAGATTGCTGGGATGCTCCAACAAATAAATCTGGGATGTCTGGATAAGCCTTTTCTGTTTATTTCGATCCACTGCTTCCGCGCCTTCTACCATTGCCCCCGGCTTTCTTGTTTTTACCTCGACAAATATAATGTATTGGCCATTTTCTGCGATTATGTCCACTTCACCGTAAGGGCTATGATAATTTCTTTCTAGAATATGGAATCCCCTTTTTTCCAGATATGCTGCCGCCGCTGTCTCGCCTCGCCGCCCGATAGACTGAGCTTGAGAAATCCTAGGATCCTCAGCGCCCAATATCTTTTTTAAAAAGCTTTTCCGGTGTATTTCGCAAGGCCCGTATTGGCGGATCAAATCCGTATGCAGCTTAGTCCCGTAGCCTTTATGCTTAGCGAATTGATACTGGGGATATTTCCGGTCCAACTCCATCATCACATGATCCCGGGTTACTTTGGCTAAAATAGAGGCACAGGCGATACTCATGGAAAGCCCATCTCCTTTGACGATGGTCTCCCCGGGAATAGGCAGCTTAGGCATACGGTTTCCGTCGATCAAGGCGTAATCAGCTTTGACGGAAAGCCCTTCTACCGCTCTGGCCATCGCTAGATAGGTTGCGTTCAAAATGTTGATGTCATCAATTTCCTTTTCACTGGCGCTGGACACACAATAGGCCAACGCTTTCTCTTTAATCACAGGAAAAAGCGCCTCTCTCTTTTTCTCCGTCAATTTTTTTGAGTCGTTCACTCCCGCGATCTCCAATCCCTGCGGCAAGATCACCGCCGCGGCGTAAACAGGTCCCGCCAAAGGCCCCCGTCCCGCTTCATCTACCCCGCACACGCAGGCGTAGCCTTTTCTGAGCGCTTCCTTTTCATAAAGCAGCCAATCCATAATTTTCCTCCAAAAAACACATCATAACAATCAATTATTTTCTTAAGCTGAGAAAAACCAAGAATATGATTTTTCATTCGTTCCCAAAGTTTTTACTCACCGGTAAACCGGACAGAAGCATCAAAGGGCAGGGATACTTCCCTGCCCAAGAATTCGCTTATCCATTTACTTGCTCCAGCGTGATCTTTCCAAGCTTCGCGCTGCGAAACTCATCCAATACCATAATCGAGGCCCTTTCCGTGTCGATTTCGCCTCCAGAGATCAGCATCCCCCGCTTACGGCCCACCAATTCCAACAACTCATAACCTTGCAACGGCAATAAGTCATATTTTTCCAACTTGTACCGGGCGACCAGCATAGACAAATACTCATCTCGCAAAACCTCCAGCAAACGGGCGGCAAGCTGCTCCGTATCCACGATCTGATCCTTTACCGCTCCGGTAAAGGCCAGCTTTTCCCCCACATTGGGATCGTCGAATTTGGGCCACAGCACTCCGGGGGTGTCCAGGAGATCAAAGGCTTTCCCGATGGTAAACCATTGATTGCCTCTGGTGACACCGGGCCGATCCTCCACCTTAGCCCGGTTCTGTTTTGCCATACGATTGATGAAAGAGCTTTTTCCAACGTTCGGGATTCCCACAATCATCACCCGGATGGTCCGATTCACCATTCCTTTTTGCTCCCACTGAGTGATACGGTCTTTCAGCAGTTCCCGCACCTTTGGGATAAACTGGTTTAAGCCCCTGCCGGATTTACAATCCACCGGGATAGCCAAAACGCCCTGTTTTTGGTAATAGGAAACCCAACGGGCGGTTTGGGCGGGATCCGCCATATCGCACTTATTCATCAGGATAATCCTGGGCTTATTTTCGATGATTTTATGCAGTTCCGGATTGCGGGAGCTGATGGGGATTCTCGCATCGATGATCTCCGCCACCGCGTCTACCAGTTTGAGGCTGGCTTGGATTTTGCGGCGGGTTTTTGTCATATGCCCCGGAAACCATTGAATGGACTGCGCCTCGCTCATTAGCTGATGCCTCCGATTCTGTCAAAAGGAAAGACGATATACTGGGCCTTCCCGATAATATTCCGCTTATCGATCAGACCGATCTGCTCCGAGCGGCTGTCCAGGGAATTTCCCCGGTTATCGCCCATTATGAATACATATCCCTCCGGGATGACCTCAGGGATTTCCCCTCCCTCATTATCGGTGGTAGGAGTCTTAATGTAAGGCTCGTCCAGTAAAACGCCGTCTACATAAACATCGCCGGTATTAAAGTCGATTTTCAGGGTCTGGCCCTCGGTTGCGATCACCCGCTTGATAATAGGCTCCTCAAAATGCTGTGCCCGTGAAATCACCACTACGTCGCCGTTTTGGGGTTCATAAAAAAGATTGGTCAACAGAACCTTGTCCTCATTGTGAATGGTGTCCTCCATGGACTGTCCATTGACATTGACCACGCGGAAAAGAAAGGTGAAAAGGAGTACCACGACAACAATAGAAGTGACGATAGCCTCGACCCATTCAAAGCAATTTCTCGTGACCGCTGAATATTCTTTTTTCTGTTCGTCTAAGTCTCTATGATCTCTTTGCTCCCATTCCATCTGCGGGTCACACCTTTCTTAAAATAATATGTCTTTCATACGCTTTTTAGCGATGTATGATTAATTGAAAATCTTACGAATAGCAAAAAAGGGGACGGCATCGTCCCCTTTTTTCTTAGTGGATTTGTTCCTTAACCTTAGCGGCCTTACCGACTCTGTCACGCAGATAGTAAAGCTTCGCTCTGCGGATCTTACCATTTCTCACCACGTCTACACCCTTCACGTTAGGGCTGTTCACCGGGAATACTCTTTCCACGCCGACGCCGTAGGAAACACGTCTTACGGTAAAGGTTTCAGAAACGCCGCTGCCTCTCTTGGCAATGACGGTTCCCTCAAACATCTGGACTCTTTCTCTTTCCCCTTCACGGATATTTACGTGAACTCTCACGGTATCACCGATTTCAAATTGGGGACGATTCTCTTTGATAGAATCGGCTGCGATCATTTTTAGGGCATCCATCTTTTTTCCTCCTATTTTTCAGACATTCATGCGTAAAGCAGAGGACTGTCAGTTTCAATGTCACCATTGAACCCCATGAGCTTCCTCACGGCATCCAAATGCCTAAATATAATACCACAGTTTTCCGGAAAAAGCAACAGCTTTTTCACTTATGCCAGAAATTAATTTCTCATGTCCGGAAATTACTTTTGTTCCGATAAATCGAAAAATCAAATCCAAATTCGTCCGGCTTGTCACAGGGGGACGTCATTCTACTGGCCTGACTAGTTTCAACTGTCGCATTGCCGCGTTCTGCTCCTGCTAGGAAAATCAAGCCATTAACGTAAAGGTTATCAAGCCCGGAATCACGGAATTGAATTCCGCATTGTCGGCCACAAGCAGGGCGGTTTTATATTTTCTTCCGAGTCAGGAAAATCCCCACGATCGCTCCTATCAGAACGACCGGTCCTAATCTGACAAACAGCCATTCAAAGGCGTGAAACGCTGCGCCGGCAACCGCTGTTTCAGGTTCACTATAATCCCAGCCTAAGTAAGAACTATGAAACCCTATTAAAGCGGCGAAAGCCATGATAATAACCGCGCACAATGCGATAAAAAACCAATGAAGCGCTTTTTGTCTCGCCGCTTTTCTTCGCGCAAACTGTAAATTTATAATCTCCAGTTTTTCAGAGATCGCTTTTAAGTCGTCCGCCTTCTCCTCGACCACGGTTTCACCGAGCAATGTGCTCACAGGTGTTTCCAGCGCTTCCGATAGGAAGATCAGCATATCTGAGTCAGGGACGGATAATCCGTTCTCCCATTTGGAGACTGTTTGTCGCACCACATTCAGCTTGACAGCGAGTTCCTCTTGCGAAAGTCCTTTTGATTTTCTGATTGCCTTTATGTTCTCATTTAACATTAGAGATAACCTCCTTTTTCAGTTGTTACCACTATTGTGCGAGAACCTGCCCGTTGCCGCAAGCAACGGATATTAACATATAAGCTTTCCAGCGGGGCAACGCTTCCCGTTGCGCTTAGCCGTAACTTTTCAGCGCAAGAAAACTAACAAAAACTTTTCAAATTCTGATCCAAAACATTCTCCCGGGTGATCCTTGCTTCCACGGGAAGCTTGGTATATAAGCAGAAAGCCTCCACCAACAGGGAGGGATTGACATTCAGTGTGCTTCCCGCCGGCAGTATAGTTTTCAACACTAGGCCGTCTTTCTCAAGAGAAAGCTCTTCTTCCCGAATCGCTGGCTTTAGGTCAAAAAGCTTCACTCCTTTTTTGGAGCGCTTTTCAATGATCAGTTCCTTTTTATCCAGCTGCTCCCGCACGATTCCCAAAAGAATCTCCGGGGCTATTCCCTCGCAGCGGAGGTCCACACGATATTGCCCAAAGGCAATGGCTCCCGGCTTCATCACCGGCTCTGTTACGTCAAACACCGTAATGCCCTCCGGCAGGCAGGGATTCATTTTCCCCAAAATAGTCTCCTTGGGGATCTCCTCCTCCAGTTTGACATCCATGGTTTCCCGCAGGCCAACCGTCCCCAGGGAAAGAGGAAGGGCAAAAGTCATAAATGGGTGGGGATTAAAGCCCTCCGTATACCACAGGGGAATCCTGGCACGGTGAAACACTCTGCCCATCACCCGAACCAAATCCAGGTGAGACATATATTTGGCGGTACCCTCTTTCCGGTACCAAATTCTAACGTTTTTCAACGCACAGCCCCCCTTTCCAGCAGGCAGCGCCACAGTGGGAGCATTTCTCCCGGCAGTTCGGGGTGGTGGCGTCGGCGTAAGCCTTTCGACATTCCTCAATCAAAAATTCCTTTTGGATCCCATAATCCATGTGATCCCAGGGCAGAATCTCATCAAAGCTTCTTTTCCGGTGATTATAGAAAGATGGGTCAATCCCACATTCCGCAAAACATTCCATCCAAAGACTGTAATTAAAATAGTCATCCCAGCCGTCGAACTTGCAGCCTTTCTTTTGCGCTAAGGCCAGTACTTGGCCCAGTCTCCGGTCGCCTCTGGCAAATACGCCCTCTAAGGTGCTTGTCCGGGCGTCATGCCAATGGGCTGAGATCTTCTTACTGGTAATGTGTTCTTTTAAATGCCGCTGTTTGCGCTCCAGCGTCTCAATGGTATCCTGAGCTTCCCACTGGAAGGGAGTGTGAGGCTTCGGCACAAAGCAGGACGCGGAAGCGGTCACCTTCACTGATTTCCCTTTCGGCTTATCGGGATTGGCGTAATAGGCGTTGACAACCTTTTGCGCCAGGGCGGGAATCCCCGCCACATCCTCCAGGGTCTCAGTGGGAAGGCCCATCATAAAATAAAGCTTTACCGTAGTCCAGCCGCCGCTGAAAGCGGTGGAACAGGTTTTTAAAAGCTCTTCCTCCGTAACATTTTTATTGATCACATCCCGCAGCCGCTGGGTTCCGGCTTCCGGCGCGAAAGTGAGGCCTCCTCGGCGGACGGTATTCAGCTTTTCCATCAGTTCATTGGAAAAGCCGTCTACCCGCAAAGACGGCAGAGACACGCTGACCTTTTCCTGGTCTGTCCAGGTGAGCATTTTTTCCAAAAGTTCCGTAATTCTTGTGTAATCGCTGGAGCTTAACGATGACAGGGAAATCTCGTCATAGCCGGTATTTTTGCAGAGCTCTCTGCTCTGGCGGTCAATGGTTTCCGGTGATTTCTCCCGCACCGGACGGTAGAGAAACCCAGCCTGACAGAACCGACAGCCCCGGATGCAGCCCCGGAAAATCTCCTCCACGGTCCTGTCGTGGATGATTTCAATATTAGGCACCACAAAGGCCTTGGGGTAATAGAGGGAATCCAAATCCATCACGATCCGCTTCTTAACCCGTTCAGGCGCTCCCTGGGTGGGGGTGATAGATTTCACGGTGCCATCCTCATGATAATCCACTTGGTAAAGAGAAGGCACATATACTCCTTCGATTTCTGCCGCTGCTATTAGAAATTCATCTTTGGTTTTTCCCGCCTTTTTATAGTCCCGGTAAAGCTCAATGACCTCGCGGTCTACCTCTTCTCCCTCACCTAAGAATACTAGGTCTAAAAAGTCCGCCAAGGGCTCGCAGTTGCAAGCGCAAGGCCCGCCGGCCACCACAATTTGGCCTAAGCCCTTTCTCTCCTTTGCGTATAAAGGGATCCCGGCCAAATCCAACATGTTCAGCACATTGGAATAGCTCAGCTCGTACTGAAGGGTGAAACCAATGAAATCAAAATCCGTAATGGCGTCTCCGCTCTCCAAGCCGTAAAGGGGGATGTGATGTTCCCGCATCTGCTCCTCCATGTCCGGCCAAGGGGTAAATACGCGCTCGCACCAAACCCCTTCCATTTCATTGAATAGGCTATATAATATTTTCATACCTAAGTGGGACATCCCCACCTCATACACATCCGGAAAGCAAAACGCGAACCGCACATCGACCTGATCTTTCTCCTTGATCACACGGTTGCTTTCCCCGCCTACATACCTGCCAGGTTTTTGTACCTTAAGCAGTACCTTTTCCAGTTCAGGATTCATTTCTCGTTCTCCTATCCTATGGCGTTCGAAACCTTAATTGTTAATTATACTGGAATTCCTTTATCAATGCAACGTTCTTTCTGCGGAGGTTTATGATATATCTGATTTTCGTTAGTTTCAGACGATTTCTATGAGATATCTCATTTTCCATTTTCGCGATTTCTCCGAACGCACTTGATTAATCTCAACTAATTATGTTAGACTAGGTTAAGGTCATAGGATAGGAAAGTGAGGTGACGCAAGATGAAAATTCAAGAATCCGCTGAAAACTATTTGGAAACCATTTTAATTTTAAAAAAGCGTAAAGGTCATGTTCGGTCTATCGATATCGCAAACGAGCTGTCTTACTCAAAGCCCAGTGTCAGCGTAGCCATGAAAAATCTGCGTACAAACGGATATATCGAAATGGATTCAGATGGGTCTATCATCCTGTTGGATAAAGGTCGCGAAATCGCGGAGAAAATCTATGAACGCCACACGCTCCTATCAGATTGGCTAACCATGTTAGGAGTGAGCCCGGAGGTAGCGGTAGAGGATGCCTGCCGAATCGAGCATGTCATCAGTAATGAGAGTTTTCAAGCCATCAAAGCCCATGCGGAAAAGTTTCAACAAGATTAGTCCGCCGGGAATCGGATGACTTTCAGGATAATAATTTCAACAACTCTGATGTCTAGCTTACGGACTAAAATTATCGCGCACGCAATCTGATTATCGATCTAGGATTGGCAAAAATAGACTGACAGACTGTCTAAAAACTATTGCGCACGCGATTTGATTATCGATCGCTTATGCTCTATCTTGTCTTTCTCTATCTCGTTTCATTTTCCCATCTTCGTTGCTAAAGTATTTCCGAATTCCATTCCTATGCTTTTCACAGCCACTTTCACCGGTCCTTTTAAAAAGCGGGCATCTCTAAATAGAATCACAAAGTCAGAGCGCTGTCAAAATAGCCATTTGATTTTTCCTTACTAATTTTAAGGTGAAATCGATTCTCACGGCTACTTTGGGCGCTCTTTTCGCTAATTTTTCAGAAAAGCTCATGGGAAAACTCGAATTTTTTTAAAAAGTGTCAGTTTAGCCCGCCTAAAATCCAGTGTTTCTGCGGGCTTTGGCAGTTCAAAAAGCCGAATATTTTGCAGTTCTTTTCAAATGGTTTGGGAACGATTTTCGGATTGACATATAGCGAGTTGTCCGAGTGGTCGAAGGTGCAGCACTCGAAAACGAATGACCTTTTTGGAA
>CAUFXR010000038.1 GCA_959596515.1 uncultured Oscillospiraceae bacterium | reverse complement strand
GGCTGGCGGAGATTTTGGAGCTGGACAAGCCTACCGTGCTGAAGCTGGCCCAGTCTCTTCAGGAAAGGCTGGAACAAAAGGATAGCGGAGTTTGTCTGCTGCGGATCGACAACCAGTTTCAGATGGCCTCCAAGCCAGAGTATGGGGATATCATCCGAAAGGTAATGGATATGCGCCGGAATGTGCCGCTGTCGCCAGCGGCGATGGAGGTGCTTTCCATCGTAGCCTATAACCAGCCGGTGACCAAAGCGTTTATTGAGCAGATCCGCGGCGTGGACTGTTCCGGCGTGCTTCAGAGCCTGACGGTCAAGGAGCTGGTGGAAGAGAAAGGCCGACTAGAGCTGCCGGGCCGGCCATTGCTATACGGCACCACGGATAATTTTTTGCGATGTTTCCAGCTTTCCAGTTTAGATGATCTTCCGCCCCTGCCAGAAAAGGAGAAAGCGCAGGAGCCTTCTGAAGAAGATCCGGAAGAGGAGCTTAAACTATGACGGCGCTCTGGATTATCCTGGGGATTTTCGCTTTTTTGTTTCTTTTGCTGCTGTGCCCTGTCACGCTGACGGCCAGCTACGAAACCCAGTTAAAAGCCAGGCTGCGTTTTTTGTTTTTCAGCTATCGCCTGGCGCCGCCCAAAGAGAAAAAAACCAAAAAGAAGAAAAAAGTGAAAAAGGTCCCGGAAGGGCCGGCTGTTCCGCAGGAGTCGAAGCTGAAACAGTTGATTGAGGAGCGGGGATTCACGGGCTTTTTGAGGCTGATGAAAGAGCTTACCCAGCTTTTCACAGGGATCGCTAAGGAGTTTTTCAGGCATGTGAAAGTCAAGAAGCTGGATTTTCGTGTGACTGTCGTGGGGGAGGACGCCGCGGACACCGCTGTAAAATATGGTTATGCGTGTTCTGTTGTATATCCGGCGGTGTCTATGCTTACCGCTCTTTCAGGGTGCAAGGACTATAAGGTCGCGGTGTCTCCGGGTTTCCAGGAGACAGAAAGCAACGTTTCCTGCTATTTAAAAATTCGTTTTGCCCTGATTTATGTGTTGGTCACGGGGATAAAAGGTTTTTCCCGATACTTTAAGCTGGTATTAAACCAGAAAAAAGTGGAAACCCTGAAAATAGAGCGGAAAACCGCGGGCTGATGCCGGCGGGATTCGATCTGAGAATTTGTGAATAATCTTTTGAAAGCCAAGGAAAAGTTAAGGTATTTTATTAGAAAATAAGGAGGATTTATCCATGAGCGATCATCCAATCGAAAGCATGATGAATACCACGATGGAAAAGATAAAAACCATGGTAGACGCCAGCACCATGATCGGCGATCCCATCACCACACCGGATGGTACGGTGATCATCCCGGTTTCCAAGGTGTCTTATGGGTTTGCTTCCGGCGGTTCGGATTTTGTCTCAAAGAACGCCGCCAGCAAGGACTTATTCGGCGGTGGAGCGGGCGCCGGCATCACCCTGACGCCGGTAGCGTTTTTGGCCATTCATGACGGGGATGTAAAGCTTTTACAGGTGGATCCCTTTAACAGCACCGCTGACCGCGTGGTGGGCATGGTACCGGATGTAGTGGATAAAATCAGCGGTCTGTTTTCCAAAAAGGACAAGAAGAAAAAGGAACAGCCTGAGGAAAAGCCCGCCGAGCCCAGCCTAGATGATATCGATCTCAGCGATCCGTTGGTATAACCATTGAATAATCGGGCAACCATCTGCATACATGTGTAAGGGCAGGTGGTTGCTTTGTTAAAGAAGAAAATCAAAATATTTTGTGTTTTGCTGGCTGTGGTTGGAATGGTTACCAATCTGGGAACGCCGGCGGAAGCCAGTGGCGGAGAGCTTTCCGTTTCCGCCAAGGCCGCGGTGCTGATGACCGCGGATAACAGTACGGTGTTGTATGAGAAGGCCTCGGAGGAAAAACTTCCGATGGCCAGCACGACGAAGATCATGACGGCGCTCCTGACTCTGGAAGCGGCTCAGGCGGAGGATCGGCAGGTGGAGATCACCGATGAGATGGTTCGGGTGGAAGGTTCCTCTATGGGCCTAAAGCCGGGAAACGTGGTGACCCTCACGGCGCTGGCTCAGGGGATGCTTTTATGCTCTGGCAATGACGCCGCCAATGCGGCGGCGATCGCTATCTCCGGCTCCACGGAAGAATTCGCCAAGCTGATGAATCAGCGGGCGAAGCAGATCGGCATGAAAAACACCAATTTTGTCACGCCTTCCGGGCTGGATGACGAAAATCATTACACCACAGCTTATGATATGGCCCTGCTGGGGGCCTGCGCTATGGAAAACCAAAGGTTTAGGGATATCGCTTCCCAAAAGAGTATGCAGGTTCAGTTTGTGGAGCCGGATATGAAATACACCTTCGGCAATCATAACCGGCTGCTTACCGCTTACGAGGGCTGTATCGGCGTGAAAACAGGGTTTACCAAGAAATCCGGCCGATGTCTGGTTTCCTGCGCTGAGCGGGATGGCGTCCGGCTTGTGGCGGTGACCCTCAACGCGCCGGATGATTGGAACGACCATAAGACCATGCTGGATTACGGATTTTCCAAAGTGAAGCAGGTAAGTTTTGACGATACCGCTTTAGGACTTCAGGTACCCGTAGTCGGAGGCGTCCAAGACTCCATCAGGGCAAATGGAGCTTTTACCGCCAGCGCATCCGTTTTAGCGGAGGAAGAAAGTGAAATTGAGAAGAAAATTCAGGTTCCTGGCTTTTTATACGCTCCGGTGAGAAAAGGCCAGACAATAGGAAAAATCACCTATGAAATCAACGGGAAAGTGTTGGCTTCCGTAGATTTACTGTCTGGAGAGGATTTGCCGGCCCAGATCAAACCCAAAAGCCTGTGGGAGCGGTTTCTGGATTGGTTCCGCTAAAAATAGCGGACAGACGTGAAAAGATAGGAAAAATCAGGGATTCCACGCGAGAGTTTACCGGCGGCGTTCATAAGGCTTGTCTGAAAAAAGCATACGGCCGTCGCTAGCTTCTGACGGGGATACCGCCGACAGAAGATATGCGGGGAGGCTACCGTTGACGGCAGGGTTCCAGACGGCAGGATCCCATTGAAAATAAAATGGACGCGGCTGGGGGACGCGGCGTCTGAAATCGTAACGCTAATTTAGGAGAAGTGAAACATGCAGGATCAAAAAATACGGCTGCAAAAAATGCTGGCTGACTGCGGTGTGGCTTCCCGCCGAAAGGCGGAGGAGCTGATCGAGCAGGGGAAAGTAAAGGTCAACGGGCATGTCGCCCGGATCGGCGACAAGGTGAACCCGAAAACGGACCATGTGGCCGTGGCCGGACGCAGAATCGTGGCCAGCCGGCAGTATTACTACATAATGCTCCATAAACCCAGAGGATATGTGTCTACCATGAGTGACGAAATGGGCCGAAAATGTGTGGCGGAGCTGGTAAAGGATATCCCGGCGAGGGTTTATCCGGTGGGTAGATTGGACCGGGATTCGGAAGGCCTCCTGCTGATGACTAATGACGGTGAGTTCGCCAATCTGATCATGCACCCCAGCAAGCATGTTCCCAAAACCTATCGGGTTACGGTCCGGCCGGATATTTCCGAGGAGCAGCTGGCAATGATGAACGTGGGCATGGAAATTGACGGAGTGAAAACCGCTCCGGCGGACGCCTGGGTCATCAATCGGGAACCGGGCAGAGTGGTTTTGGAAATTATTCTGAGAGAGGGCCGTAACCGGCAAATCCGAAAGATGTGCGAGCAGCTTGGAGTAGAAGTAGCCAGGCTGAAGCGTATCGCCATAGGCCAGGTTAAATTGGGGATGCTCCAGCCGGGAAAGTGGAGAAATCTGACCCTTGAGGAGGTCAGAAGACTGGCTCCCACCTTAAAACGATAGGAAAATGATTTAAAAAGACGTTTTTCAGGGGTGCCTTTTATATCTGATAACAGTTAAAATAGAAAGTAAAAGAAATCTGCAAAATAGCAAAACAAAGGAGAAAACTGAGCAAATCAGCAAAAAGAAGGAGTGGTTGTGATGCTGACGATTTTACCGGAGCAGGACAAGCAGAAAAGTGAGGAAAGGCTGAATACCGCCTATGCGGCCAGCGGTTACGAAAAGGAGTCCGGGCAGGATCCGGCGCTGCTGGTGGTGCAGGAGGGTGGCAAGGAGCTGGGATATATTGCGGTGGATGTGGACAAGACCTCTGTGCGAATTCTGGATTTCCAGCTGTATGGTTGTACGGATTACCGGGATATGGACGTGGATCAGTCGGAATACTGCGAAATGATGATCCGTTCCGCCGCCTCTTACGCTCTGAACCGGAACCTGTTCCGCATGGAAACCAAGCTGGTTTCCATTTTCCCTTTGGTGAAGCGGTATGGTTTCCGTAAGGATGACGAAAGAATGGGGATGGAGATTTTTAAATTGATTAAAAACTGCAAAAATTGTTAAAGTTTTATCTAATATACCTTGTTATTTGACAGGATTTATACTATAATGTAAATCAGTTGCGTTGATTATTTTTCAGTAAAAAATGGAATGGAGGAACAAGGATGAGTATAGAAAGCAAGCTCGCTTTTTTGCAGGAAACCAAAGCGGCGAATGCACAGACGAAAGCCTATCAGCGTCTTCAGCTCCTTTTTGACGAGGGGACTTTTGTAGAGATCGACAGCTTTACTAAGTCCGGAGACGGCAAGGCGGAGGCTGCTGCGGGCTTTGGCTCTGTAGATGGCTGTCCCGTATACGCGTTCGCTCAGAACAGCGACGTGGAGGGCGGCGCCATGAGCAAGGCTCAGGCTGCGAAAATCTGCAAGGTTTATGAATTAGCGGAAAAGACAGGGGCTCCGGTGGTTGGAATCTATGATTCTATCGGCGCCCGTTTAAATGAAAGTTGTGAAATGCTGGCGGCTTATGGCGATGTGATGCTGAAAGCCAACAATCTTTCCGGTGTGGTGCCTCAGATCGCTGTGATCGCTGGCCCTTGTCTGGGAGCCAGCTCTATGATCGCCGCTGCCGCGGATGTGGTGATTATGTCTGAGGAAGGCCAGTTTGCCCTGCAGACTAACGGGGAGGGCGGAGACCTGAAAGAGGCCTCTGAGTCCGGTCTGGTTCATCTGACCGCTAAGGATGATAAGGAAGCGGTGGCCAAGGCCAGAGAATTGATCACCTTGTTGCCCTCTAACAACCTTTCTGGCGCGCCGATCACGGATTTTGCCGATTCCACGGCGGAAACCGACGGAGAATCTGGTGCCTCTATTATCGCCGCCGTTATGGATCAGGATAGCTTTATTGAGTTTCAGGCCGGGTTTGGCACTGGCTTTATCGCTGGTTTGGCCAAGCTGGGCGGAAACACGGTGGGCGTAGTAGCCAGCGAAGAAAAGAAAGTAGATGGTAAGGCCTGTGAAAAGACGGCCCGTCTTGTCCGCTTCTGCGATGCTTTCGCTATTCCTGTGATCACTTTTGTAAACGCTGAAAGCTTTTGCTGCATCAAGGCGGCCTGCAAGCTGACCAATGCTTATGCCGAAGCGACCACCCCCAAGATCTCCGTGATTACCGGTGAAGCTTACGGCGCCGTTTATATGGCCCTGGCAGGGGCCGCGGCTGGTGTGGATGTGGCTTACGCCTGGCCGACCGCGTCTATTTCCGCTTTGAATCCTACCACAGCGGCTGTTTTGCTGTGGAGCGATAAATTAAAGGGTTCTTCTAATCCTGCCGCCGACAGAGAAAAGCTGATCGCGGAGTACAAGGACCAGGAGGCCTGTCCGTTTAAGGCGGCTGGCGATGGCTTTGTGCAGGATGTCATCGAGCCCGGTGAAACCAGACTGAAGCTCTATGCGGCTTTGGATATGCTGGCTGGAAAGCGCGTGACAAGACTGCCGAAGAAACACGCTAACAATCTTTAATTGGTAAAGCTTAAATTGGTAAGAATTAAAATTTAAGATAATAATGGAGGTTTCTCATGAAAAATTTAAAGATCACCGTGAATGGTACCGCATATGACGTACAGGTCGAGGAAGTAGCCGCTGGCGCCGCTCCTGTTGCTGCTCCGGTTCCTGCTGCTAAGCCCGCCGCTCCTGTTGCTGCTCCGGCTCCTGCCGCCGCTCCCGCTCCGGCTGCCGCTCCGGTTCCCGCCGGCGCTGAAACCGTTAATTCTCCGATGCCCGGCACCATTGTCAGCGTGAATGTTTCCGCCGGTCAGAACGTGAAAAAGGGCGATGTACTGGTAGTTTTAGAGGCTATGAAGATGGAGAATGAGATTATGGCTCCTCATGACGCTGTGGTCGCGAGCGTACAAGTAAACAAGGGAGATAGCGTGGATTCCGGTACTCCTCTTGTTTCCCTCCAGTAAGGAGGCGCGGTTATGGCTAAAAAGATTTTAATTACGGATGTCACCCTTCGGGACGCGCATCAATCTTTGATCGCCACCAGAATGACCACTGAGGAAATGCTGCCGATTCTTGAAAAAATGGACAAGGTGGGTTTTTACTCTCTGGAATGCTGGGGCGGCGCGACCTTTGACGCTTGTCTCCGTTTCCTGAACGAAGATCCGTGGGACAGACTCCGCACCATTCGGGAGAAATGCCCCAATACTAAGCTGCAAATGCTGTTCAGAGGCCAGAATATGCTGGGCTACCGTCATTATGCCGATGACGTGCTGGAATACTTTGTCCAGAAGTCTGTGGCCAACGGTATCGATATTATCCGTATTTTTGACGCCCTGAACGATATCAAAAACCTGCAGACCGCCATCAAAGCGGCGAAGAAGGAAAAGGCCCATGCTCAGGTTGCCATTTCCTATACCACTGGCCCGGTATTCACCACCGAATATTATGTGGATTACGCCAAGCGTATTGAAGAGACCGGCGCTGATTCCATCTGCATTAAGGATATGGCGGCTTTGCTGACTCCTTATACTACCGCCGAGCTGGTCACCGCCCTGAAAGAGGCTGTGAGTATCCCGATTCAGCTTCATACCCACTATACCTCTGGCTTGGCTTCCATGTGCCTGCTGAAAGGCATCGAGGCCGGCGCCGATATCCTGGATACCGCCATGTCTCCGCTGGCTCTGGGTACTTCTCACGCTCCTACCGAGTCTATGGTAGCGGCTCTGAAGGGTACCGAGTATGATACCGGCTTAGATCTGATCCTCCTCAACGAGATCAGAGATTATTTCATGACCCTGCGCAAGAAGTATCTTGACAGCGGTCTGTTAGACCCCAAGATGCTGGCTACCGATGCCAACGCCCTGATCTATCAGGTGCCCGGCGGCATGCTTTCCAACCTGCTTTCTCAGCTGAAGCAGGCTGGCAAGGAAGACCAGCTGCAGGATGTGCTTAACGAGGTCCCGAGAGTCCGTGAGGATTCCGGTTACCCGCCGCTGGTTACTCCTACCTCTCAGATCGTGGGTACCCAGGCGGTATTCAACGTGATCACCGGCGAACGGTATAAAATGTGCACCAACGAGTTTAAGGACATGGTAGCCGGAAAATACGGCACCACGCCTATGCCTATTGATCCTGAGTTCCAGAAGAAGATCATCGGCGACGCGCCTGTGATTACCGGACGTCCGGCAGATCTGCTGGAGCCCGAGCTGGATACTCTGCGGAAGGAAATGGCTCAGTGGAGCGAGCAGGAAGAGGATGTGCTCTCCTACGCCATGTTCCCGAAGGTGTCCTTGGACTTCTTTAAAAAGCGCCAGGAAAAGAAGTATGGAATCGACGGAAAACACGCCGATAAGGAGAAAATGATCCATCCCGTGTGAGGCCGTTGCCATCAGTGATTTTTCGTTCACTAGCGATATTTTTGCCGTGCCAAGGGCGAAAGCGTTTGGCGGACAAAACTGGTCATTTTGAAAAACGCGAAAGACGGAGAGCGCACGCTCTCCGTCTTTTCTTATCCGTTGCTTGGATTTTTGAGGAGCGGCGCCCCTGCTTTTAGACAGGCGGTTCGGCTGTATACACAGCGCGCGGCTAAGAACAGATATCCTAAGGGTTTCAGCCCGCGGTGCGTTACGGGGAAATCGCTTTGGGCCCAGTACTTTTTTCTTTTCGTATTTATCACGGATGCGTTTTCGCGGAGACCCCGTTTCCAGCGCGGGATCTTAAAGAGGTGACGGATTTTCCGTTCCGGGAGAGCGCCAGACACCGTGAGATGGACTGACAGAGCGATAAACGCTTTTTCGGGGAATGTATTGCGGCGGTTGACAATCCAGGGGAAAAGCTGTTACAATAAAACAGGATATGTTTGAAAATTCTCAACAGGGAATTTCGTTTATCATCGATAGAATTGAGATGAGATATCATGATCAAAAGTATGACCGGCTATGGGCGCGCGGAAAGCGACGCCGAGGGCCGTGGGATTCTTGTAGAGATTAAATCAGTTAATCACCGGTACTTTGAGTTCTCCTCCCGGACGACCAGGGGGTATAATTTTCTGGATGAGAAACTGAAATCCTACGTTCAATCAAAGGTGTCCAGAGGTAAAGTGGATGTGTTTGTTACCATCGAGGCTCTGGAAGACGCTGCCGCCGAGGTTAAAATCAATCATTCTCTGGCGGATGGCTATGTAAAAGCTCTCCGGGAGCTGCGGGATACTTATGGACTGCAGGATGACATTTCTGTTTCCACCGTGGCCCGGTATGGCGATATTTTCTCCATTCATAAAGGGGAGGAAGATGAGGATCAGGTTTGGGAACAGGTGCGTTCCGTGCTCGACCGGGCGCTGGAGAAATTCATCCAGATGCGCAGCGTGGAAGGCGAACGGCTAAAAGCCGATATCGAAAGCCGTGCGCAGGCGATTTTGGCTATCGTGGAAAAAGTGGAGGAGCGTTCGCCTCAGACGGTGATTGAATATCAGGAGCGTCTGCGGGCAAAACTCAATGAGGTTCTTGCCGATACCACGGTGGATGAGCAGCGCATCTTGACGGAAGCCGCTATTTTCGCGGATAAAATCGCTGTAGCCGAGGAAACGGTTCGCTTGAGAAGTCATTTTCAGCAGCTGGAGCAGATGCTTCATTCCGACGAGGCTATCGGCAGAAAACTGGACTTTATTGTTCAGGAAATGAATCGAGAGGTTAATACCATCGGTTCTAAGGCTGTGGACGCCGAAATCGCCCATATGGTGGTAGATATGAAAGCGGAAATCGAGAAGATCCGCGAGCAGGTCCAGAATGTAGAATAAAGAAGTTTGGAGAGAACCACGACATGAAATTAATCAATATTGGATTTGGCAATATGGTGTCCGCCAATCGTCTGGTGGCGATTGTCAGCCCGGAGTCGGCCCCCATCAAACGTATTATGCAGGACGCCAAAGAACAGGGTACCCTGATCGACGCCACCTACGGCCGCCGTACCAGGGCCGTGATTCTCACCGACAGCGATCATGTGATTTTGTCCGCTTTGCAGCCGGAAACTGTGGCGAACCGGTTCAATGATAAGGATGATGAAGAAAGCGCTGAGGAGTTAGAGGAAGATGAACAATAACAAAGGACTGCTGATTATTCTTTCCGGCCCCTCCGGCGCGGGAAAGGATACGGTTTTAAAGGAGCTTTTGGCTCATAATGATAGGGTGCGGGTTTCTATTTCCGCCACTACCCGCCAGCCAAGACAGGGAGAGGAAAACGGAAAGGATTACCATTTCATTTCTCGGGATCAGTTTGAGGCCTTGATTCAGGAGGACGGCGTTTTGGAGTACGCCGAATACTGCGGGAATTTTTATGGGACTCCCAGAGCGCAGGTGGAAGCTTGGCTGGCTGAAGGGCTGGACGTGGTGCTGGAAATCGAGGTACAGGGAGCCAAAAAAGTGATGGCGAAATGTCCTGAGGCGGTCAGCGTGTTTATTTTGCCGCCATCTTTCGCAGTTTTGGAAAAGCGGCTGAGAAGACGAGCTACAGACTCTGAGGAGGCTGTTCAAAAGCGGTTAGCCGCCGCCAGAGGAGAAATCCTCCAAGCGGCGGATTACGATTATATAGTCATAAACGACGCCCTGGAGGATTGCGTCAGCGATCTGGAAGCGGTTTTGCGGGGAGAAAAGTGCAGGACCAACCGGGCGGGGAATCTGATAGAAGAGGTGTTGAAAAATGAGTAGACCATCTGTAGACGATATGCTCAGCGGCAAGCAGAGCCGCTATTCCCTGGTGATCGCGGTGGCCAAACGGGCCAGAGAGATCGCCCAAACCGCCGAGGACAACGGTGAAATCCTAACGGAAAAGCCGGTCAATATGGCGCTGAAGGAATTTCAGGCCCACAAATTCAATATCATAGAGCCGGATATTAACGAGTAATGGAAGCAGCGCGGGTAGGAAAGGTCGCTGTGGAAAACACGGCGTATCATTTTGACAAGGCATACGATTATCTGATTCCCCAAACCCTTTGGGCGAAGGCGGAAAAGGGTTGTCGTGTGCTTGTTCCTTTTGGAGGGGGAAATCGGACTCGTCAGGGGCTTTTGATGGACGTGGAGGAGATCTGCGCGCCCAAGGCCGGTCCGGAGAAAGGATTGAAATCCGTCAAAGCGGTGCTGGATCAGGCGCCGCTTCTTTCTCCCGAAATGCTTCTCCTGGCCCAATGGATGCAGGAACGCTATTTCTGCACCCTGTTTGACGCCGTCAAGGTGATGCTGCCGGCGGGACTGCACTATCAGGTCACCTGTTCCTATCAGGCGGCCCGGGATATCCCACCGGAAAAGCTGGAAACCATGGAGGAAGAGGAAAAGCGACTGATCGCTTATGTGTCCCGCAGCAGGCTTCCGGTGCGGAAGGATAAACTTCTGGCCGCCCTGGGTTATCAGGCTGACAGCGACCTGCCGGAGCGTATGTGCCGACAGGGCTTCCTTGAAAAAATAGACGACACCTTTCGCAAAATCGGGGACGCCATGGTGAAAATGGTACGTCTCACAGAGGATGGCGAGAGCGGCGAAGCAAAGTTGTCCCCAAAGCAGCGGGAGGTTTTTTCTTTGCTTCAGACGGTGGGAACCGCCTCGGTTAAAGAGGTGTGTTATTTCACCGGTGTTACCGCCGGTGTGGTAAACGCCCTGGTGAAAAAGGGCCTCGCTTGTTATTATGAAAGCGAGCGGTATCGCAATCCCTATGATGGCGCGTCCGAGCATGTTTCCAAAGAAGAAATTATACTAACCGCTGAACAGCAAAAGGCCTATGAGGAACAGCTTGCCCAATATGAAAACCCTGAGGGTGGAATTTCTCTGCTTTACGGGGTGACCGGCAGCGGGAAGACCTCGGTGTTTTTAAAGCTGATCGACCAGGCGGTGGAGGACCAAAAAGGCGTTATCTTGATGGTGCCAGAAATTTCCCTGACTCCTCAAATGCTGGCGCTGTTCCAAGGACGGTACGGCAAGCAGGTGGCGGTGTTTCACAGCGGCCTTTCCATGGGAGAGCGGCTGGATGAATGGAAACGGGTAAAAAACGGCGACGCTTTGATCGCTTTAGGTACTCGTTCTGCGGTATTCGCGCCTTTTGAGAACCTGGGCCTGATCATTATGGATGAGGAGCAGGAATATACGTATAAATCGGAACAGACTCCCAGATTTCACGCTCGGGAGATCGCCAAATTCCGCTGCCGCTACCATCGCTGCCTTTTGACCCTGGCCAGCGCGACCCCCAGCGTGGAGAGCTATTATCTCGCGCAGAAGGGGATTTATAACCTGTCTACGATTTCAAGCCGCTATGGCGGCGCTAAGCTGCCCCGGGTGGTGGTGGCAGATATGAACCAGGAAATGCTGGAGGGAAATACAGGCCCTTTCAGTTGTGTGCTCATGGAGTGTCTGGCGGAGAACCTGAGATTCCACCGCCAGTCAATTTTATTGCTGAACAGGCGGGGATACCATACTTTTGTGAGCTGTCGAGCCTGCGGAGAGCCGGTAACCTGTCCCCATTGCAGCATTTCCCTAACCTACCACGCCGCGAATCGGCGGCTGATGTGCCACTACTGCGGCTATTCCATTCCGTTTACCGACGAGTGCCCAAACTGTCATCAGCGGCAAGTGCGCTATACTGGGGCGGGAACTCAGAAAGCGGAGGAAGCCATCGAGGAGCTGTTTCCTGAGGCGAGAATCCTGCGGATGGACGCGGACACCACAATGGCGAAATTTTCCCACGAGAAGAAGCTGAAACAATTCGCGGATGGGGACTATGATATCATGGTAGGCACTCAAATGGTGGCCAAGGGATTGGATTTTCCAAACGTGACTTTAGTGGGGGTGCTTTCGGCGGATCAGGCCCTTTACAGCGACGATTTCAGAAGCTACGAGCGGGCTTTTGCCCTGCTGACCCAGGTAGTGGGCCGATCGGGCCGGGGAGACAAGGAAGGCCTGGCGGTGATCCAGACTTATACCCCGGAGAACCCGGTGATTCAAATGGCTGCCCGGCAGGATTACGGAGCTTTTTTCCAGGGGGAAATCCAAATGCGGAAAGCCATGCTGTACCCTCCTTTCGCGGATTTGTGTATTGTAGGTTTTTCAGGAGAACAAAAGGAAAACGTAGAACAGGCGGCCAGATATTTTACCGGCGAGCTGATCGCTTTGGCCAAGACGGAATACACCAAGCTGCCTATGCGGGTGATTGGGCCGGCGAAAGCGGCGGTTCCCAAAGTCAGCGGGAGATACCGGTATAAGCTGATTATCAAAAACCGGTTCGACAAAAGCTTCCGGGAATTGATTTCGAGAATATTGAGACAATACGGAAAGCAGAAAGAATACGCCAAAACCAGCGTGTTTGTAGATGTGAATCCAGATATGATTTTATAAATTTATCAGAAAGCGGGGAAGCCTAATGGCGATTAGAAATATTGTAAAAGAGGGAGACGGCATCCTTGGGAAAAAGTGCCGTCCGGTGGAAAAGTTCGATCCGAAGCTTTGGATGCTTCTGGACGATATGAAGGAAACGCTGAAAGAAGCCAACGGCGTGGGGCTGGCGGCGCCGCAGGTGGGAATTCTCCGCCGAGCGGTGATCGTCAATATCGGCGATGAGGACGGGGACATCGAGTTGATTAACCCGGAAATCATCGAAGCCTCCGGAGAACAGGACGGTCCGGAGGGATGCCTCTCTTGCCCCGGGGAGTGGGGTATGGTACGTCGTCCCAACCATGTGGTGGTAAAGGCCCAGAATCGTAAAGGTGAATTTTTCGAAATTACCGGAGAAGAGCTGAAGGCCAGGGCTTTCTGTCACGAGCTGGATCATTTAGAGGGAATCCTGTTCAAAGCCAAAGCCAGCCGCATGATCGATCCCAGCGAGTTGGAAGAAGAAGAAAACGAGGAATAAGGCCGGAAAAGAGGAAATAAATGCGTATCGTTTTTATGGGAACCCCGGATTTTGCCGTGCCGTGTCTGGCGGGGCTTTTGGACGCGGGACATCAGATCTGCGGGGTATTTACCCAACCGGATAAGCCCAAGGGAAGAAAAATGATTCTGACCCCTCCGCCGGTGAAAGAACTGGCGCTGGAAAAAGGATTGGCGGTGTATCAGCCGGAAAAAATGCGAGACGGGGAAGCTCTCGGAATTTTGCGGGAACTGAAGCCGGAGATCATTGTGGTGGTGGCTTACGGGAAAATCCTGCCGAAGGAGATATTGTCCCTGCCTCCAAGAGGATGCGTCAATGTTCACGGAAGCCTGCTGCCCAAATACCGGGGAGCGGCGCCGATTCAATGGAGCGTCATTAACGGAGAAAAGGAGACCGGTGTCACCACTATGCTGATGGATGAAGGATTGGACACCGGGGATATGCTGTTGCGGGAGACAGTAGAAATTGGGGAAAACGAGACCGCCGGCGAACTGTTCGACCGGCTGGCGCCGGTAGGCGCCCAGCTGCTTTTGAAAACCCTGGATGGCCTGGAACAGGGCACGATTATTCCCAAAAAGCAAAACGATCAGGAATCCACCTATGCCTCCATGCTGGACAAAAATCTTTCTGCCGTAAATTGGAATAAATCCTCCAGGGAGGTTCATAATTTGATTAGAGGTTTAACGCCCTGGCCTACTGCCTATACTGTGTTAGAGGGGAAAAAGCTGAAGCTGTTCAGCTCCTCAGTAAGTACAGTCAAGGGCGGCGCCGGCGAGATTGTATCTTTGAGTCCATTTTTGGTGGGATGCGGGGACGGCGTGTGCGTGCAGATCGACCAGGTGCAGCTGGAAGGGAAAAAACGCATGGATGCCGCCGATTTTTTCCGCGGCCATCCGGTGCCGTTAAAAACGTCGCTGAATTAGGGGGAAGCTATGTTTGATTTCTTTTACTATTACGGATACGGTTATTTCAGTTATCTGATTTTTATGCTGCCGGCCCTGATCATTTCTTTATGGGCCCAGGTGTCCGTAAAAAGCGCCTTTCACAAGTATTCCAAACTGCGGACAGGCAGAGGATTGACCGGAGCCCAGGCGGCTCAGGAGGTACTGCGGTTTCACAATGTGATGGGCGTTCGATGCGAGCGGGTAGCGGGTCAGCTGACAGACCATTTTGACCCGAGAACCAATGTGATCCGTTTATCCGATGGGGTGTACGGAAGCGACTCCATTTCTGCGGTAGGGGTAGCGGCCCATGAGGCGGGACATGCTGTCCAATACGCGCAGGAATACGGCCCCATGAGGCTGCGGTCCGTCATGGTACCCATCACTAACGTCGGTTCCCAGCTTTCTCTGCCGATTATTTTGTTTGGTTATTTTCTTTCGATCGGACCCTTGGTGACGCTGGGAATTATTTTATTCAGCCTTTCGGTCTTGTTCCAGATGGTGACCCTTCCGGTGGAGTTCAACGCGAGCCGCAGGGCGGTAAAGACTCTGGAGCAGGCCTATGTGCTTTCCGAAGATGAACTTGCCGGCGTGAAAAAGGTGCTTCGGGCTGCGGCTATGACCTATCTGGCGGCGACCTTTACGGCACTGTGGTCCCTGCTCCGGATCATTTTGATCTTTGGCAGGAGGAACAACAGGTGAGCGCCGGAAAAAATGCCAGACTGACCGCCTTAAAAGCCCTTCTCCGGGTGGATGAGGAAAAGGGCTACTCCAATCTGGTGCTGGATCATGGCCTGACGGCGTCGGGCCTTGACGGCCGGGATGCTGCCTTTGCCTCGGCCCTGGTGTACGGCGTACTGGAGCGGCGGATCACTCTGGACTATCAGATTTCCCGTTATTCTAAAATGCCGCTGTGCCAAATGGCGGCGCCGGTGCGTGAGATTTTAAGGCTTGGCTTTTACCAGCTTCTCTATATGGATAAGGTTCCTCAAAGCGCCGCCGTGAACGAAAGCGTCAAGCTGACACGGGCGGTGAAAAAAGACAGGGCCTCCGGTTTTGTCAACGGGATTTTAAGAAGCTTTATCCGGGACGGATGTCCCTGCCGGCTGCCCAAGGAGACGGCGGAGGACTATCTGACGGTGAAATACGCTTGCCCTCAGTGGATCATCGATCTATGGATCACATCCTACGGAAGGGAGAAGGCTCTGGAACTTCTGGAACACCTGGCGGGCCGGCCGCCGCTGGCGGTGCGTGTCAACTCCTGTAAAACCACCAGGGAAGATTTGAAAGAGCGGCTGAAAGAGGAAGGTGTGGCGGCGTCGGAAGTGCCCGGCGTAGAGCTTGCCTTAATTTTGGAAGGTTCCGGCTCTTTAGAGAGACTGCCGAGTTTCCAAAGCGGCCTGTTTCATGTGCAGGATCTGGCCTCTCAGCTTTGTTGCCAGACACTGTCGCCAAAGCCGGGAGAGCGGGTTTACGACGTGTGCGCCGCACCGGGAGGCAAAACCTTTACGATGGCGGAATTGATGGAAAACCAGGGAGAGCTTTTGTCCTTTGACCTTTATCCGGCCAAGGTGGGACTGATCCGTGAGGGCGCAGAGAGACTGGGCCTTTCTGTGATAAACGCCCAAATCCGGGACGCGGCCCATCCGGAAAAGGACCTGCCGCCCGGGGATAAAGTCCTTTGCGACGTTCCTTGTTCTGGCCTGGGAATTATCCGCAGAAAACCAGAAATTCGATATAAAAATAAGAATATGCTTGACAGTTTGCCGAATTTGCAGTACCTTATTCTGTGTATATCTGCAAATTTGACAAAGAAAGACGGGGTTTTGGTTTATTCCACCTGTACCCTGAACCCCGAGGAAAACAATCAGATCGCCCGGCGCTTCCTGCGGGAGCATCCTGATTTTGAGCCGTATCCGGTCTCATTGCCTGAGGGATATCAACGGAATGACTTTGATCAGGAGAACGAGGCGACCTTGCTTGCGGGAAAAAACGGGACCGACGGTTTTTTCTTCTCCGGGTTCCGGCGATTGAGGTAGTATGGACAGCTTTGCGAGTCAAAAAAAAGATATCAAATCCATGACGCTGGAAGAACTGAGGACTGATATGAAGGCTCAGGGACAACCTTCTTATAAAGCGCTTCAAATTTACCACTGGCTTCACAGGGGCGTTTCCAGCTTTGAGGAAATGACAGATCTATCAAAACTGGTCCGGCAATTTTTAAACGAAAAGTATTACATATCTGTTGCAAGGGTTGAAAACAAGCTTGTTTCAGATTATGATAATACCATAAAATACCTTTTTTCCTTTGCGGACGGCCAATGTGTAGAGGCGGTGCTGATGGAATATCAGCATGGACGTTCTATTTGTATCTCCACCCAGGTGGGGTGTAAAATGGGATGTACTTTCTGCGCCACAGGTTTAGGCGGTTTCCAGAGGAATCTGACAGCGTCTGAAATGCTTTCTCAGGTGCAGGCGGCGCAAAAAGACGCCGGTGTACGGATCAGCAATATTGTGCTGATGGGCATGGGAGAGCCTTTAGATAATTATGATCAAGTAATCCGCTTTTTAAAGTTGGTTTCCTCCCCAGAGGGAATGAATTTGGGCATGCGTCATATTTCCCTTTCTACCTGCGGTTTGGTTGACCGTATTTACGATTTGGCGGAGGAAAACCTGCAGCTGACCCTTTCGGTTTCTTTGCACGCTCCAAGCAATGAGATCCGTAGCCGGACCATGCCGGTGAACCGAAAATATCCCATTGAGGAGCTTTTGAAGGCGTGCCGGTATTATGCGGACCACACAGGGCGAAGAATTTCCTTCGAGTACGCCATGATCGATGGGGTCAATGATTCCGATAGCTGCGCCAAGGAACTTGCGGCTAGGCTTAAGGGTATGCTGTGTCACGTAAACCTGATTCCGGTGAACCCGGTAAAGGAAGCGGGCTATCAGAAAAGCGGACGCCAGCGCCAGCAGGCGTTTATCCGGATTTTGGAACGGGCGGGGATTACCGCTACGGTCCGAAGAACATTAGGGGCGGATATTAACGCATCCTGCGGACAGCTCAGGCGGAAACATTTGAAAGAAGGAGGTAGCGTCGATGCAATTTGCAGGACAGACTGACATTGGTTTGGTACGAAAAACCAACCAGGACGCGTATAATGCGGGGTCTCTTTCTGAAAATGCAATCTGGGCCGTGGTATGCGACGGTATGGGCGGTGCTAACGGTGGCAACATCGCCAGCGAAACGGCGATAGACGCGATCACCAAGGACATTTTGGAAGGGTACCGGGAGGGATTGAATTCCCAAGGGATTAAAGAACTTCTGATTTCCGCTTTGGAGGACGCCAACAGGAAGGTTTATGAAAAAGCGCAGCAGGATCCGGATCTGGATGGCATGGGTACTACTGCGGTTCTGACTCTGATCCAGGATAATGTGATACACCTAGTGAACGTAGGAGACAGCCGCGCCTATTTGCTAACCCGCGAGGATGTGACCCAGATCACCCGGGATCACTCCATTGTGCAGGAAATGCTGGAAAGCGGAGAGATTACAGAAGAACAGGCCAGAAACCATCCTAGAAAAAATATTATCACCCGTGCCTTGGGTGTTGACGATACTGTAGTGGTGGATTACTTTGAGATCCCCTTTGAAGAGCACGCGAAATTACTTCTGTGCTCCGACGGCTTTTCCGGAAGTCTGACACCGGAGCGGATTTATCACTTCTCCAGAGGACTGACAGCGGAGAGAATCACACAGCGAGCCATCGAACTTGCCAAAGAGGCAGGCGGTAATGATAATATAACCGTTATCACCATAAGCAGGTAACGAGGATAGGAGTTGACTTTCCATGGATAAATATTCCGGAAAACGGCTGGATGGCCGGTACGAGATCGGAGATCTTCTGGGCGTTGGCGGAATGGCGTATGTCTATAAAGCGTACGACGCCATCGACGACCGAGTAGTGGCCATTAAGATTTTAAAGGACGAATTTCTTGGCAACGAAGAGTTTATGCGCCGGTTTAAAAATGAGTCTAAGGCTATTGCGGTGCTGTCTCATCCCAACATCGTGAAGGTGTATGATGTTAGCTTCGGCGACCGAATTCAGTATATCGTCATGGAGTATATCGACGGCATCACCCTGAAGGATTATATCGAGCGTCAGCATGATATCAAGTGGAAGGAAGCGGTGCATTTTACCGGCCAGATTCTGGCGGCTTTACAGCACGCCCATGAGAAAGGAATCATCCACCGGGATGTGAAGCCTCAAAATATTATGCTGCTCCAGGACGGCACCATTAAGGTAACGGATTTCGGTATCGCCCGGTTCGCTAAAAACGAAACCAGAACCATGACCGATAAGGCTATCGGCTCGGTTCACTATATCGCGCCGGAACAGGCCAGAGGCGATTTGACCGACGCCAAGGCGGATATTTACTCCGTGGGCGTCATGCTTTACGAGATGCTTACCGGTCAGCTTCCCTTTGAAGCTGATAATGCGGTTTCCGTGGCGATTATGCAGCTTCAGCAGGATCCTACTCCTCCCCGGCAGATCAATCCAGCAATTCCCGAGGGTCTGGAGGAAATCACCCTGAAAGCGATGCAGAAGGATCCCGCTCAACGGTACCAGTCCGCCGCCGAAATGCTTCGCGATTTAGGCCTGTTTAAGAGAAATCCCAATATTCGGTTCCAATATCAGTATTATGCTGGCGAAAGTTCTACGAAATATATCGATAATCTGGATTCTGTCCGTACCGGTCCCATCGCCAAGCCGGAATATGACGACGGCTACGATTACGAAGATGTAAAAACCGCGAAAAAGACCAGGCCTACGGCGGTTTACGTTTTAGGTGGTATCTGCGCGGCCGTGGTTTTGATCGCCATCATTTTAGGTATTATGGCTTTCGCTCGTTCCTGCTCCTCAGAAGAGATTAAAGATGTACCGATTCCTAACTTTGTTGGGCAGAAATACGACGATATTATAGCTCAAAAAGAAGCGGGAGAATATAAGTTTACCTTTATTAAGCAGGATGGCAAGGATGAGACTAAAGAGGAGGGTATCGTTTTAGCCCAGACTCCTGAGGTTTCAGAAACTAAAACCATCAAAGAAAACAGTGAGATCACTTTAGTAGTAAACGTCCTCAATACTGAGGGTGAGGTCTCGGTGCCCGATGTGAAAGCCTGGAAACAAGCCGACGCGGAAAAGGAACTTAGAGACGCCGGCCTGGTGCCGAAGATCACACCGGTAGCCGACGACGACACGGCGGAGGGCTACGTGAAGACCACAGACCCGGCCCCGGGCTCCAAGGTGGAAAAGGGAAGCACAGTGACCCTGTTTGTCAGCACCGGCCCGTCTACGGAAAAAACAGCGGTTCCCAACGTGATTTATGACAGCGAGGAAACAGCCCGGCAGAAAATCGAGGCCGCAGGCTTAAAGGTTGGCGGCAGAGAGGAAAAATACAGCAACCAGGATGCGGGAATCGTCATCGAAACCGATCCTCTGCCCACTACGATGGTCAGCGAGGGAAGTACTGTAAACCTGGTCGTCAGTAAGGGACCAGAACCGCCTCAGGAGAAGACTTATTCTGTTTATATTGATCTCGGCGACTTGTCTTATATTGATTGGGATGTAACGCTGGATGTGTACCTGAACGGGCAAAAGTTGTCAAAATATACCAGAGAGGTTCGCCCCAGTTTAGGCGGCGGCCCATATGAAGTTCAGGTTACCGGTACTACGGATTCGGGAATACAGACACTGTTGGCTACGATTGAGGGATATCCTTATTACGAATATGAGATAGACTTTAGCACAGGAAATATTACGCCGCGTCCACGAACCGATTTTGTGCCTCCCACAAATCCCGATGCGTCTCAGCCAGAGACTCCCAGTTCCGAACCTACAGAGTCTTCAGATCCAACTGAATCCGGAAGTGGAGAATCTGAAACTCAAGAATAAAATATTTTCGTGAAAGAGGTGGCTGTATGCCTCTGCCTGAAGGAACTCTTCAGGGCACGATCTTAAAAGGAATCGGCGGCTTCTATTATGTGGAAGCCGCCGATGCGGTATACGAGTGCAAGGCCAGGGGGATTTTCCGCAAGCACAGCCAAAAGCCTCTTACGGGCGACCAGGTTGTTATTGTCCCGGCTGAGGATGGTACTGCGACTATTGACAAGATCCTGCCCAGAAAAAATCAATTGATCCGTCCGCCGGTGGCTAACATCGACCAGCTTATCATTACCGCGTCTACCTGCGATCCGGCACCGAATCCGTTGATCATCGATAAAATGACCGCCTTGGCAGTGCATAAAAATATCCAGCCGGTGGTGGTGATTACCAAGTCCGACTTGGATGACGGCGTCTGGCTGAAAGAAATTTATGATTTAGCGAAGATCGATTGTGTGATGTTTTCCGCTGTGTCCGGGGAAGGCGCAGAGAAAATTAAAGCGCTTCTCAGAGGCAAAATCTCGGCTTTTTCCGGGAACTCCGGCGTAGGGAAATCTTCCCTGCTCAACTGCTTGTACAGGGATTTGAAGCTGGAGACTGGAGATATCAGCCAAAAGCTGGGCCGGGGAAGACATACGACCCGGCAGGTAGAGCTTTTCAAGCTGGAGGGCGGCGGTTATGTGGCGGATACGCCTGGATTTTCCACTGTAGACGTGGAGCGGTATGAGCTGATCCGCAAGGAAGACCTTCCTCAGTGCTTTCCAGAGTTTGAGCCTTACTTAAATCGATGCAAGTTTACCTCCTGCTCCCATGTCTGTGAAAAGGGATGCGCTGTGCTAAAAGCGGTGGAGGAAGGAAAAATCAGCAAATCCCGTCATGGAAGCTATTGCGCCATGTATCAGGAAGTAAAGGATGTTAAGGAATGGGAATTGAAATAAAGAAAAAACGCTGTGTGATTATAGGCTCGGCACCAGTGGATGAATCGGAGAGACATTTTATTGGAAAACAGGTTTTTCCGCAGGATTTTTTGGTGTGTGCCGATGGGGGCTATGAGACGGCCCGCAGACTGGGACTAAAACCCGACCTGTTGATCGGTGATTTAGATTCCTGCACCGAAGCTCTTCCGCAGGATATCGAAGCGATCCGCCTGCCGGTGCGGAAAGATGACACGGACATGATGTACTCATTAAAGGAGTGCCTTAGCCGTGGCTACCGGGATTTTCTTCTTTTAGGAGCTACCGGAGGTCGCCTGGATCATACGGTGGCCAATTTATGCGGACTGTATTATCTGGCGATGCATAACGCCAGAGGCGTGTTGGCGGACCGGCAGAACGAGACGGTGCTGGTGATCAATGGCCGGATAGGGATTCAGGGGGAACCGGGAGCTTTGGTTTCCGTGTTCCCTTACGGAGCGGCCTACTGCACTTTGAGCTACGAGGGCCTGGAGTATCCGCTGGATCATTACCGGCTCTATTCCTATGACCCTATGGGCACAAGCAACCGTTTAATCAATACGGCGGCGAAAATCACCGTCCACGAGGGGCCCGCTCTGATTGTCATGTCCAAGGAAAATGAAAAAGTTTGCACCGATTCCCCGTTTCTGCGTAAGATGGAGTAAGACAGGAACGGCGGAATACCTAAGGCGGCGGGAAAAGAGACCGGCTGAAAAGTACGCTCTTTGACCGGCGCTTTCATTAGGCGGTGAAAACATATGGTAAGATGCAATTATAAGCGCCAGGGAAAATGCGCTCTTTATTTTGCGTTGGGACTCACTTGTTCCTGTCTATTTCCGGACCGCTTTGTGATAGGGATCGTGGCGATCGTCGTGATCGTCCTGGCCGTATCGCTCATACGCCGATAATTTTAGACAGGAGGCTTGGCTCATGAAAGTAGTGGTTGTCAAAAAGGATAAAGGTTTCCTTGGCTTCTTCTTAAGAAAGGTATTCGGTGTGAAGAAAGAAACCACCGCATAACTGCACAAATCATTCGCAAAAAGCGGAGGTACGGTATTACCGTGCCTCCGCCTTTTGACGTTCTGTGTAACAACGGCTTTTGTGGAAACGAGTAGACTTACGCACAAAAATAACCTGTTGGCAATAAATTTGCAGCTGGAAGAGCTGCTGAAAAGTAAACACTTGATGATTAGACTGTAAAAAATACATTGATATAGTAAGATCACCAACAATAAATGTTGGACAATCCTAATGTCAAATTTGTAATATACAGGCGTAATTCACAAAATAATTTACATAAAATGGTTATTTATGTTGGCACTGTAAAGTAAATATGAAAAATTAGGACCCGAAATCAGCCAATATCGCT
>CAUFXR010000037.1 GCA_959596515.1 uncultured Oscillospiraceae bacterium | reverse complement strand
GTTCTTTTTTTCCACGTGCCAAACCTTTTACCAGCCAAGGATCTCTCCTCCTTCTTTCTTTAAGTACTTGCTGATGGAAATGATTCCACCCAAAGCCCCAAACGCGATACCGGCACCGATGAATCCCAGCACCACAGGACCTGTGAGGGTGGTAAACGGAATACTTGTAAAGGGAATCAGCTGTTTGACAGCTGACATGATACTCTCATAAACCAGTTTCAGTACCAAAATAGAAACGCCCGCTGAAATTAAACCGATGACCACGCCCTCTACGATAAAAGGCACCCGGATGAACCAGTTAGTAGCGCCCACCGATTTCATAATACTGATTTCTAACCGTCGGCTGTACATAGTCACTCGGATGGTATTGCTGATGATAAACAGCGATACCACGCTGAGGATGATCAAAATCCAAAGGCCGGCGGTTCCTACCATATTATTCAGATTGGTCAGCTTAGAGGCCGCATCGCTGCGGTCGCTGAGGGTATCCACCTGAGGAATCTCCTTGATTTGCGCTACTGTCTCGTCATAGAGGGACAAATCCTCCATGGTCACCCGATAAGCGTTGGGGAGAAAATTATCATCCTCCAGGCCCTCAAATAGAGGCCCTAAAATCTCCGTATACTGCTCCAACGCTTCCTGCTGGGACACAAACACAATTTCCTTGATATTTGGAATTTCTCTAAACTTCTCAGAAAGGGTTACCGCCTCTAATTCTCCTACTTCCTGCTTTAAATACACCGTGACCACGTTTTCGTCCTGGATATCCTTCATAGCGTAGGACAAATTTGCGGAAAACAGGACCGCCGCGCCGGTAAGCAGTAGGCAGGATACCAGCACACCGATGGAAGCGAAAGACATCATCCGATTATGCCAGACGTTTTTCACGCCCTCTTTGAGAAGATATTTCATGGAACTAAAATTCATCGCGCACCTCCGAGCCGGTATCCCCCACAACCGTTCCTCCCTGAATCTCAATGACGCGCCTGGGGAACCGTTTTACAAGGTCGTGCTCATGGGTAACCATCAACACCGTGGTGCCGCGCCGGTTAATTTCTGTTAAAAGCTCTACGATTTCATAGGACATAGCCGGGTCCACATTGCCAGTGGGCTCGTCGGCGATAATCATGCTGGGATTATTCACCAACGCTCGGGCCAGGCCTACACGCTGCTGTTCGCCGCCGGAAAGCTCAGCGGGATGGCTGTCCATTTTTTTCTCCAATCCCACCAGTCCCAACACATAGGGCACTCTTTTCCGGATCTCCCGGTCACTCGCGCCAACGATGTGCATGGCGAACGCTACATTATCATAAACGGTCATTTTATCAATCAGGCGGAAGTCCTGGAACACAATTCCCATGGTGCGGCGCAGGTAAGGAACGTCTCTCTTTCGGACGGTAGATAATTTTCGGCCGTTAATCACGATTTCTCCGGAATTGGGAACTTCCTCTCTCATAATCAATTTTAAGAAGGTGCTTTTGCCAGCGCCGGAAGAGCCGACAATAAACACAAATTCGCCCTTGGCGATGCTCAGACTAAGGTTTCGCAACGCTTCTGTACCGTTGTTATAAACCTTGGACACATTTTTGAATTCAATCATGGGGGGCCTCTCTCATATTTCTTCTTTCTACATTTTTCGCGCTTAACTCACAGGAAATCCCCTCTGTCTAAAAAGGCAGAGGGGTTTCCTAATATTGATCTTGCGTCTTTTCGAACTTTAATATTTGACCGGGTTAGCGGACAAATACTTCTTTACCATTAAGGCTACCTTAAATACGATAGCGTCTTCAAACTCTCTTAAGTCAAGGCCGGTTAATTTTTTAATTTTTTCCAGACGGTAAACCAGAGTGTTTCTATGGACAAACAGCTTTCTGGACGTCTCGGAAACATTCAGATTATTCTCAAAGAACCGCTGAATGGTAAACAGGGTTTCCGCATCCAGAGACTCAATAGATCCTCTTTTGAAAACTTCCTTCAGGAACATTTCGCAAAGGGTGGTGGGAAGCTGGTAAATCAAACGGGCGATGCCTAAATTATCATAGCTGACAATGCTGCGCTCGGTATCAAATACCTTTCCGACCTCCAAAGCCACCTGGGCTTCCTTAAAGGAGCGGGCCAAATCTTTGATACCGGTAACGGTAGTACCAATACCTACCACGCAATGTGTGTAGAATTCACTGGAAAGAGTATCCACAATTGAGCCGGCCAGCTTTTCCAGGTCTTTGGAATCGATCCCAGTACGGATCTCTTTTACCAAAGCGATATCCGTTTCATTGATATTGATGACGAAGTCTTTGTTCTTATCCGGGAACAGGTTCTGTACAATGTCGTAAGCGGAGATATCCGTTTTGGTGGTGATTTTGATCAGCATGCAAACCCGGCTGACATCGGAGCTAAACCGCAGCTCCCGTGCCTTCAAGTAAATATCCCCGGGCAAAATGTTGTCCAAAATCACGTTTTTAATAAAGTTGCCTCGGTCATATTTCTCATCATAGTATTGTTTGATGCTGCTTAAGGAAATCGCCAAAAGCTGCACATATTTTTGAGCGGCTTCATCATTTCCCGCTACAAAAACAGCGTACTCCGGACGAGGCCGACTGCCAAAGGATTTGTAAGTATAGCCATTGATTACAAAGGTGCTGGGCGCGTTTAAAACATCGGGGGTAATGCTCTCGTTAACCTCACCGATTCTGCCCAGTTCGCTGCAGGCAATAATCACAGAGGTTTCGTCGATCACTCCGATGGTTCTGTCGATGGCATCACGCATCTGGTGAATAACGCCCTGAAAAAGTCTGTTTGACATGATGAACTCTCCCTCACTTTATTGAATAATTAAGCTTTCCGGCTGAAAATAGTACAATTACAATAATTACATTTTACATAATTTCTAACTTATTTGCAACTGTGAAACCAAGAAAAAATGCCGGTTTCCAATATTTTTTTGCTGTATTTTACATTGTATTCATAATTTCATTGCGAATTTGACACGTTTCAAATCTTTTACAATTTTTCATTTCATCAATTAGAAAAAATTTTTTTATTTTTAAACAGAGCACCATTAAAAAAACAGGGCCGCCTAATGGCAGCCCTGTCGGAAAGCAAAGTTATACTTATTCGTAGTGCAGAATCGCTTTCTCAGTCTCTTTATCGAACAGATGCATCTTGTTCATATCCAGAGCAACAGAGATTTCATCGCCGCTCTTCGCAGTAGAAGTAGGCTCAACACGAGCAGTAACAGCGTTGCCCTCAATGTTCAAATACAGATAAGTCTCAGCGCCCATCAGCTCGGTAACTTCTACAACAGCCTTTACCAGAGTCTCAGGAGACTTCTCGATGAACTCAGGCTCATCATGAACATCCTCAGGACGGATACCAAAGGTAACTTCCTTGCCCACATAAGGAGCCAAAACATCGTCCTTATTCTTTGCGGCGGGAACCTTAACGGTATTAACACCAAAGGTCAAATAATAATCGGCGCCTTCCTTGGAAACGGTGGCATCGATGAAGTTCATTTGAGGAGAACCCATGAATCCGGCTACGAACTCATTGCAGGGCTTCTCATACAGATTTTGCGGAGAATCAACCTGCTGAATGAAACCGTCCTTCATAACCACGATTCTATCACCCATGGTCATAGCCTCGGTCTGGTCGTGAGTTACATAGATGAAGGTAGTGCCCAGTCTCTTATGCAGCTTGGCGATCTCAGTTCTCATCTGAGCACGCAGCTTAGCATCCAAGTTGGAAAGCGGTTCGTCCAGAAGGAATACCTTAGGATCACGAACGATAGCACGGCCCAGAGCAACACGCTGTCTCTGACCACCGGACAAAGCCTTCGGCTTACGATCCAGCAGGTGAGAGATGTCCAGAATTCTGGCGGCTTCTTCTACGCGGCGCTTAATTTCATCCTTCGGGGTCTTACGGAGTTTCAGGCCGAATGCCATGTTGTCATACACAGTCATGTGAGGATACAGAGCATAGTTCTGGAACACCATGGCGATATCACGATCCTTAGGAGCGATATCGTTGGCCAGGACGTCTCCTATGTAGAGCTCGCCCTCGCTGATTTCTTCCAAACCGGCAACCATACGCAGAGTAGTAGACTTACCGCAACCGGAAGGACCTACCAAAATGATAAACTCTTTGTCTTCGATCTCTAAGCAGAAGTCAGTTACCGCGGTGACACCACCGGAATAGATCTTGTAAACGTGTCTCAAAGATACATTTGCCATAATACAAACCTCCTGAATCTATGACCGACCGCACGGTGCGTACGCTCACTGGCCATACATTTTTTCTTACGAATATTAATATAACAGATTTCAAACCAAATTAACAGTTGTGTTTTGCCTAAACTTTAAAACCAGTCTTTAGGTAAATTGGACAGTTGTCAAACCAATTTTGGAAATTTAGTTAAATTTGACTATTTACATTTCTCTTTTCCCAAAATCGCCCGTTTTTTCCTGAAAAATCAGTTTCAGTTCCTCTTTTGTCAGTTCCCTGCATTCCCCCTCCTTTAAAGTCTTGTCCAATTCCAGGCTTCCTATTCGCACCCGTTTCAGCCGCAGTACCTTTCTTCCTACAGTTAAAAACATTTTCTTCACCTGATGGAATTTCCCTTCTCTGATTTCCACCAGGGTTTCACTGACAGATCCCTCTTTTACTACGGTAAGTCCGGCTGGCAGGCATACCATGCCATCCTCCAGTATTACTCCGGACGCGAATTTCTCAACCTCACTCTCTCCCACCGGCCCGTCCACCGTCGCCTCATAAAGTTTATACACATGTTTTTTCGGCGACAACATCCGGTGGGCAAACTCCCCGTCATTGGTCAAAATCAAAAGCCCAGTGGTATTTCGATCCAGCCTTCCGGCGGGAAATATTCCCCGCCGAAGAAAAATATCTGGTACCAAATCCACCACCGTTACTTCTCTGGAGTCCCTGCTGGCGGATACCACGCCTGCAGGTTTATTCATCATCAAATAGATATACTTTTGAAACCGCAGAGCTTTCCCATCCACGATGATTTCATCCTGTTCCGGATCGACTTTAGTCTCTGGTCGGGAGACTAAGGCGCCGTTAACACGAACTGACCCGCGCCGGATCAAATTTGCCGCTTCTTTTCGGCTGCCCACGCCTTGAGAAGTCAATATTTTATCCAATCGTTCCATGAACATCCTCATTCCATTCCCTGTATCCCAGTATTTTCCATAAAACACTCATTCTTTTTCACCAGAACGCACATCATCCGGAGGTTCTCGAACCGTAAAAGCGCATAGCAAAACTTCTCTGGGGTCAAGCGATCCTTTTGCGGGTATGGAAAACCCAAAGAGAATTTCCGGCCGCCAGCTTGGTCGCAAATCTCCCGCCAGTGGCCACTCCGTAAAACGCCGTAATCCCCATTTCATCCAATCTCTCAATCGTCCGCGGCCGATTGAGAGATTGAACTGTCAATTAGAATATTAGTATAGCATATGCAGACAATTTTGAAAATAAGTTCTTAATCCACCGGGGCGTTTGGCATCTCCGGATCCGGCGCTAAAGTTTCCCGCTCCGTACTGCTTTCCACAGGATATTTTGGTTCCTGAGAAGAAGCCGTCTCAAGCTCTGTCTGCTGTCCGCTTTCTGCCGCGGAACTGTTTGCCTGCCCGTTAACATCCGCTGACTCTTTTCCAGTCTCCAAACCTGCGGTTTCAGAACTGACCATATTGGAGCCGGAAACTTCCTGGGAAGAAGTCATACTTTCTCCCGGGGAAACCTGCGTCAAGGCGGCGGTATCGTTGGGATTGACAAAACCGTGCAGAAAACCGTTTAACTCTACCGAACAGATATCCCCGCCGATGACCCTGCCGTCCAAAACCAACAGATTCGCCACCACACCGGAATCTTTTCCCGGGTAATTGGTCACCTCATAGGTATAACGCTGACAGGTAAGTCCAGCGTATTTTAAAAGATCCAGTCCCTGCTCTTTTTGAATCTCATTGTATTTTTCATAAGTATCATTAAATGAAGAAGGCAGCAAGACATCCACCTGTTCGATCGGCGTCTCCTTAACTTCCCAGCCAAACTGCTGTAAAAAGGCGATCCGCTGGGAGGCATCCGCCGCCGTCAGGCTGTATTCCCCGGTCTGGCCTGTCGCTTTCGCTTCTTCCGAACCATTCCTTAGCAAAAAAAACAGCGCGCCGGCCAAAACCACCAGGATCGCCGCCAATACGATCACAAGCTTCTTCTTTGACGCTTTCACAGACACTACAAACATTACAAGCCCCCCTTTTGGTATTGTATCTATATGAAGGGACACGACTTGTTTAGAACCGTCCGGACAAGGAAAAAGAGGATCGTGGGAAGAAAATCTAAAATAGATTTTCTCTCTGCCGCTTTCCTCTTTTCCCTAATGTATGATTTTCAGTTTTCCTTGTAAGCTATGTTGCTGTTTATTCTCCTGCGCTTTCCTGGGCCGCCTTGGATTCCTCGATCACCTTTTGGGCAACCTGAGCCGGAGCGTCCTCATACCGGGCGAAATCAAAAGTAAAGGTACCTCTGCCCTGAGTGCACTGACGAATAAAGGTGGCGAAGTCATCCATTTCCGCCATTGGAACGTCAGCTTCTACGATCTGCATTCCGTTTTCTCCTGGATTCATACCCAAAACACGACCGCGGCGCTTATTGATTTCTCCCATCACGTCGCCCATGTTAGCATCTGGCACACAGGCTTTCAGATTGCCGATTGGCTCCAGCAAAGTGGGGGACGCCTGCGGAATTCCGTTTTTATAAGCGATAGCGGCCGCCATCTTAAACGCCATTTCTGAAGAATCCACCGGATGGTAGGAACCGTCATACAGAGTCGCCTTCAAACCCACCATAGGATAGCCCGCTAGAGTTCCCTTCTGGATGCAGTCACGCAAGCCTTTTTCCACCGCGGGGAAGAAGCCTTTCGGTACCGCGCCGCCTACAACCCGCTCGGCAAATTCCAAAGAATCGCTGTCGCAGGGTTCAAACTCGATCCAAACATCGCCGAATTGTCCGTGACCGCCGGTCTGTTTTTTATGACGACCTTGAACGGAAACCTTTTTCCGAATGGTCTCACGATAGGCGATCTTGGGCTTCTTCAAAACAACTTCCACGCCAAATTTACTCTTTAATTTAGAAACTACCACATCCAGATGTTGCTCGCCCATACCGGAAATGATCATCTCATGGGTTTCCTGGTTGTTCTTGAAGTGAATGGTAGGATCTTCCTCACAAAGACGTGCCACGCCCTGAGCCACCTTATCCTCTTCGCCCTTCTTCTTGGGGTAAATCGCCATAGAGAGACAGGGATTGGGATACTCAACTCCATCTAAGGTAACCTTCCGCACAGGAGAACACAGGGTATCACCGGTATTGGTATTTTGTAGTTTGGGGGCGGCGCCGATGTCGCCCGCGCCGATATAGGCGGCGTCTTCCTGCTTTTTACCCTTCACCGTCATTACCTTAGAGATTCTCTCCTGGTTGCCGGTACGCATATTGATAAGCGGGGTTTCAGGAGAAACCTTGCCGGAGATCACTTTAAAATAGGAAAGTTTTCCCACAAAGGGGTCTGCAATGGTTTTAAACACAATAGCGGCGGGAGCGCCGTCCTCATTGACAGAAAGCTCCACCATATTGCCGTCGGGATCCAGACCAATCTCGTCGCTTTTTTCCGCCGCGGACGGAGCCAGCCACACCAAGCCGTTCAGCAGCTGGTCGATACCAAAAGTATTGATGGCGTCGCCACAGAACACCGGGCTAATGGCACCGCTTTTGACACCCTGACTGACGCCTACGATAACCTCCTCGGGGGTAAAGGCCTCGCCGGAGAAGTATTTTTCAAACATCTCATCGCTGGTTTCGGCTACAGCCTCATAAATAGCGGTCCGCAGGCCCTCCAGACGATCGCCCATGTCCGGCATGGGAACCTCAGACACTTTGCCGTCGGGAGAATAGGCATAAGCCTTATATTCCAACAAATTCACGTAACAGTTCGCCTGGCCGTCTACAATAAACGGAACCACTACCGGACAGACAG
Organism: uncultured Oscillospiraceae bacterium; assembly: GCA_959596515.1. Classification (GTDB taxonomy): domain Bacteria; phylum Bacillota; class Clostridia; order Oscillospirales; family Acutalibacteraceae; genus Clostridium_A. Next base: position 14,559 of record CAUFXR010000037.1, on the reverse strand, counting down.
AGGGACCGAAAGAAGCTTTCAGGGTCTCGAACACACGATAGAACCTGGCACTTTCATCACACAAGCCGTTGACAAAAAACACCTTGGAAAGCCCACGACTGTCAGCCGCTTTGACCGCCTTTTCCGTACCTACGGAAATGCCATTCTTACCAGATACCGCGATCATCACCGTATCCGCCGCCCGAACGCCTTCCCACAGGCCGCCTTCAAAGTCGAAAAGGCCGGGAGTGTCGATAAAGTTTAACTTCTTATTTTTCCATTCCACCGGGGCCACCGCCGTAGAAACAGAGGCCTTACGTTTTACTTCCTCCGGATCAAAATCGCAAATTGTATTTCCGTCGGCAATCTTACCTAATCTATCAGAAGCACCGGAAAGATACAGCATCGATTCAATAATAGAGGTCTTACCCGCCCCGCCATGGCCTGCCAGGGCGATATTTAGAATATTTTTTGCGTTGTACTGTTTCACGTATCGTGAACTCCTTTCTTGGCTCAGGACATTTTTAACAATCCCTGAGATAATTTACTTTTCAATTATATCTTATATGCACATGGATTTCAATATGCGATGAGAGTTTTTCACAAAAAAGTCTGCCTAAACGTAAAAACATTAGGCAGACTTTGTGTAAATTCTATAAAGATTAGACTCTTTTCAACTCTAAGCCCAGTTTTTCAGCATAGGTTACAGTACTTTGGGTACCTCCGTTTTTCCCATCATAATAACAAATCAGCAGGGATGAACGGTCCACCATGTAACGATTTCTTCTTTGATAACATCCCGGCGTATATCTGGGCTGAAGGGTAATCACATCATCGCAACGCTCCAGAAGAGTGAAATATTTCTCCCGCCAAAATTCACTCCAGGTATTCGCCTGCTCCTCAAATGGCAAAACCGCTACCAACTGAAAATCGGGGAACTCCTCTTTCATGCTCAACACCATTTCTCCGGCTAAAATATCAAATCCGGTGCAGCCCCCGGTATAAAAAAGCCGATATCCTTCCTCAGCGGCTTCCCGGACCACGGAAGACAGGCGGCAAAGAAATTCCTCATATTCGCTCCCCGCGTCACTGATCGAAAAAGGAAGCTTTTCCGCTCGGGAGCCGGAAAAACAAGCTACTCCTTCTAATCCCATTCCATCAACCCCTATGGCTTTCTGATCGTGGTTACCAGCAGGGTAACCACGACCCAAAAAACACTATATAAAGTAATCTCCAGCGCGCCGATTTGAGCTACCCCGGATACCACTGTCAAAAAAGTTACCATCAAAAAGCTGAGTAACACGGTAAGCCTTTGCAGTACCAAAGCGGCCGTCATATTTCCTCTTGCTCTAACACATGCCGCCAGCACTCTGGCCAATACATTTACCCGTCCCTGCGTCGCCAGATAAGCCCTGGCGGAGGTTTCCTCTTCTCCCTCCAGATCCTTAAACCGCTTCGCGTACTGGGCGCCCAGAATCTTGACAGACCGGAAAAACAAACCGAACCGGTCGCTTATTAGCTTAGCAGTCACATTAGGATCTGTAGTGGATACTAGGAACGACACGCCGTTATCCTCCAGCCGCTGAAGCTCCTGTTTCATGGTGGGGCTGAAATCGTAATCGGTGATCAGCATCGCTACCAGTTCGCCCGCCGAGGAGATATAGGTCACCTGACGACCGTTTTGGGTATGCTCCAGTTCTATCGAACGATCCGGCGGCGTAACACCGTGATTTTCCAGCAGATTTCGATTTCCCACCAGCACACGCTTGCCATGGACCCATCCCATCAGCCCTCGCTCATCTTCATAGGATAGGCTGTCTACCGGAGGAAGCTGTCGCTCCTCGCTGACGATCTGCTCGAATACATGATAAAGCGGAGAATCCACCGACTTGAGTATAGCCGCCGCTTCCAGCAGTGCTTTATCCAAAAGGCGGGTCTCAAAAGCTTTGACCCCATGGAGCACCACCGCATTCTTGGGGAACAGGGTATTACAGTCCAGAACCACCGCATTGGTATCCGCAAACTGGCGGATTCCCGGGTATCCCACTACCATAGCGTCCAGCTTGGAAACCTTTTTGCATAGCCGGAATACCGGGAAATTCATAGTAAGCATAGTACACATCGGCACGCACACGCACATGCTCAGAGCAAAAGCCGATACCGCGGCAAACAAATCCCTCGAAACGAAATAGCTAACCACGCCGAGCACCAGAGACAGGCCGGCGCTGAGGAAAGAAATCTTTCCAGCGAAAGCCTCGCTGGGATCCGGCTCATAGGAAAGCTGGAGGAAATTGCTTAAGAAACCCGTCTTTTTCTGATAGGCGATGATGGGTTCTCCCACTCCGAGGCCGCGGCACATTTCCACAGCGCTTTCCCGATCGTTATAAATTTTCGCCGCATACTTTTCGTCCGGCGAACAGATGAATTTGAAGTTCAGCTTCACCCGGCGCACGATCATCAGCTTGCCCCAGGCGTTCAGCAACAGAGCCAGCACCGCCAAATTGGCATAAAGGCTCAGATCCGTGTTGGTAAATCTGCCGGCTGAGAAAAAGCCGACAAGAATCTGAATCGCCGCCGCGGCCCAGGCGAAAGCCACAGGCGCGTCGGCGTTTCCCTTGAGCCGGGGTACGGATAAAAAGCCATTTTTCAATGTGGTCAGGCTCACCGCTCCGGCCGCCAGCAGCAAAAACAAAGTGACACCCAAGTAAAGAGGGCTGTTGGTAATCAACACGTCAGGTACATTGGGAAGATTGAGCCGCGCTAACACCGTAGCGGCGACACTGAGAACCATCAGACCCGTCAGCAGGCCCATACGAATTAAAAGATTTTTCATGTTTTTGAAAATCTCTTTTTTGATCGCGAACGCGTCTGACGGCTCCGTATAATCCTCTACCCACTCCACCTTTTGGGGCTGAGGCATCACATCTTCAGGATCTTCCTCCTCTTGGGAAGAAAAAATCGCGAAACGCCTTTTTTTGATTTTTTCTTTCGGCCGTTTTTTTTTAATGGGTTCGAAGACTTCTTCCGTGCTCTCCGATTTCTCTCGCTTCAATGTCTGTCTTCGGTCCTCTTGCGCCTTCTGCTGAAAGGACTGGCGGGAAATTGCGCACTCCGCCCGCAAATTCTCGCCGAATTTTCCGGCCGCTGTATGGATGACAGGCAACTGCGGCTCATAACGAAACAGCTTGGTATTCTCATGATGACGAATCTTTTTCCCAGCTTGCAGATCTGCCAAATTGATCGTTACCGACTGCACGGACGGTTTATCCGGCTTGTCCCCTTTCGGTGTTTTTTCGTTTGCCGGCTTTTCGGCGGCTTCGGTTTCCGGATTTGGGGCTTTCGCCTTTTCCCGACCCGCCGGGATCACGGTCACTTGAGCGGCCGATTGATCTTCTTCTCGAAGCAAATCCCCGATCACCGGGCCATCCAAATCAATCTCCGGAAGCTCCCTGCGCTCACAGTACAGCTTGGCGGCCTCCTGGGCGCTCAAGATTTTTGTCATCTCCGGGTCTATACGAATCACCCGATTTTTCTGCGTCGGCGCCGGCTTCACCTTGCCAAACGCCTTTTCATAGCGACTGACAGGCTTTTCTCGGCTTGCCTTCGCTGGTTCCCTGTTCGGCTGATTCCGGGCCTTATCATCCAATTTTTCTTCTTCCAGGCCGTTTAGTTCCGCCGAGGCTCCCTCCGCTTCCGTTTCCTGCTCTTCTCTCGGAAGAACAGAGCCTCTCTCCTCTTCCGCCGTTTCCCTTTGCGCCTGCTCCGGTTTTTCCGGTACATTCGTGACTGGCACTTTTTCTTCACTGGCGATCGAAAGACTTTCCACCGGCTGATCCGGGGTATCTTCTGTTTCTTTCTTCCGGATCTCCGAATCTAAACCAGCGTCTTCCGCTGTTGTCTCATCAATCGGCCGATCCGCCGTCTCCTGAAGCTCGGAAGGCACCGAAATATCATCCGTTTCCTGTCCAATGGTCTCGGACTCTTCCCCACCGCCGGCAGTTTCCACAGTCAATTTCTCCGGCGTTTCTTCCTGGGTTTTCTCCTCCAGCTCCGTTTTTTCGGAACGGTCCACCGTTAACTCTTCATAAGGCTCTATATTCGCTTTCCCTCCGTTTGCCCCCTTTGACTGCTCCGAGACATCCTCTTCTTGATCGTCTTGGAAAAACAACTCCGGGCGGATAGAGAAATCCTCTTCCTCGTCTTCTATCCAAACCGACTCCTGTGCGGGCGTCTCTGCTGGCGTCTGGGTTTCTTCCCAATCGTCCTCGGCGAAGGGATCTTCGCCCTGCTGGGCCTCAGGAAGAGTGACCAAATTTTTGAAGAACGCTTTCAGCCTGCGGCCAAAGCTGCCCTTTGGCTTTGATTCCTCAAGCTCCGGCTCATAAACTTCGTCATCATACGGTTCTTCCGCGATTTCCTCGTACTCCTCTTTCTCGGGGAGTTCAACTTCGTTTTCCTGAAACATCTGCTGGGAGCGCTCATCCTGAGGAACCGGAACCGGTTCCTCTTCCTTCTCCGGGATCAGTTCCACCGGACGGATCGTCTCTGTCTTTTCCCCGGTCACTTCGCTGATAATTCTGGCGATCTCCTGTGTTCCAAACTGGGGCTCTTCAGGCTTGCCGGCATTTTCCTTCTCATTTTTGATCTTTGCAAACGCCTGGGAAAACTCCTCTTTCTTGGGTGTCCAGGTTTGGGCTTCTACAGGCTTTTTCTCCCGCTCAGGCTGGCTGATCTTATTGGAACGGCCTAAGGCCTCTAAAATACCATTGACCTCCTGAGTCACGCCGATTGGCTTTAATTCCTGAGCCGCTTGCTTTTTTTCAGCTTCTTCAGCGGCCGCCGTGGACTTGTTTTTCTGTGAGCTCGGGCCTCTTCCCTGCTTGATCGCGTCTAAAATACCGCTGATCTCCTGGGTCATACCCATTTCCGGCCGGTCGTCCTCTTTTGAAGATAACCCATCCCGATTTTCCGAAAAAAAGAAGCTGGTACTGGCGGCATGAATACCACTCTGCTCGTCATCTCCGCCGGGTCCCTTCAACTTAATATCGCCATATTTGAGCATCAGCTCGTCCGGTTCATCATCCAAACTCACCTTTTTAAACTTTCCAGTAAAGGACTGTAAAAAGCCCTTTTTATCCTCTTTCTCACTCATAGCGCTCACCTACCATCCGCTGTCTTATTTCCCTTTGATTCCCTGTCGTTGCCTCATAAACTCATACATCAAAACTCCCGCCGCCACAGAGGCGTTCAGAGAATTAATCTTCCCCTGCATCGGCAAAGAAAGAATAACGTCGCATTTTTCCTTGACCAATCGTCCGATTCCTGCGCCCTCGCTGCCGATCACCAAGGCCGCCGGTCCGGTCAGATCCGCCTGGCACCAGGTAGTTCCATCCATATCGGCGCCGTAGATCCACAATCCCCGCTTCTTTAAGTCTTCCAGTACCGCCGCCAGATTGGATACCCGGGCCACAGGCACATATTCCAAAGCACCGGCCGAAGCCTTCCCTACGGTATAAGTGAGCCCCGCGGACCTGCGCTTTGGGATAATTACCCCATGAGCGCCCGCGCATTCCGCCGTGCGGAGAATCGCCCCCAGATTATGGGGATCGTTCAGCTCGTCCGCCACGATGAGAAACGGAGGTTCGCCCCGTTGTTCCGCTAAAGCTAACATATCTTCCACGGAAGCGTATTCATGGGCGGCTGCCAGGGCCGCGATTCCCTGATGATTCGCTCCCGGACATAAAAAGTCAAGCTTTTTAGGGTCCACTTCTTTCACGGCCACTCCCTGGGCCTTCGCTTTGGAAACAATATCTCCCAGGCTGCCGTTTCTCGCGCCTCTGGCCACCAAAATACTTTCGATAGGTCTAGCGGAGCGAAGAGCCTCCTTCACGGCGTTTCTGCCGGCGATCACATCCTGGGCTGACTCGTTTTTTTTCTCTGTCATATGATCTCCTTTATTTCCGCTTCTCAGGGAAATCCCCAAAAAGAAAGCTATACTTACCTAGATAAAGATAAGTATAGCATAACTATCAAGAAAAAAGAAGACATTTTTCGTGGATAAAACAGAAACAATCTGGTAAAAAACAATTAAATATCTTTTAACGCGTCTAAATAAACCGCGCCGGCATCCAAATTCCTAGGCGGGATTCCGTAGATGCCGGTAGCGGGATCTAAAAACAGGCTGATATGGGGAGGATTTACCGTAAAGGTCAGGTACATGGCGATAAACAGCGCCATGGCAAAGGCTGCCGCGGTAAACCAAGGACGGATCTTGTTTGAGTCGGTGTCCATCACTCTGGAGGAAACCCAAAAGCCCAACGCCGTAAATGCCGCGAACCCCAGAATATCTACCCATGCGTAGCTGGTTCCGAAAATCCCGGCGTAGAGGAATCGAAACGCGATGGTCCCCAGACTCATCACGTAAAGACCCGTCACCCGGGCAACCACAAAATTTTTTAAAGGAAGCCTGAGAAAACAAAGCTCCACGATCGACCAGCAAAGATAGGGAAGGGCCATAATTTTGACGGTTTCCCATACACTTCCATTGGCGGCGCCGAACAAAATAGACCACACCGCCCCGCCGGAAAGTCTATAGCTAAAATGCAGCAAAAGCCCGGTAAGGCAGGTAAACGCCACGCCCCAGGTCTCCAGTTGTCGAAACCTTCCCCTTTGCTGATAGGTCATAAAAAGCCCTCCTCCTATGGTAAAGCAGCGAAAACACCGCCTATTATCCATATGAGAAGGGCTCCCTTTTTATGTCTGTCTTTCTCCCTTTCAGGACCAAAAACGTCGGAATCCCGACAGTCTACAGCGCAACCACCAAAAGAGCGATTCCCGCGCCTGCCAAAGCGGCAGCGCCTAGCCGCAACCCCCAGAACAAAACTTTGTTGCGCCTGCGAAACGCCGACGGCGCGCCCAGACGTTCCATAACTTGGGTTGCTTCCCGATGCAGAGCTTCATAGGATTCCCCCGCATACTCGGGTTTGACCACAAACAGAGCCCGCTCGTAAAACGGGCTATTCGTCTGAGTGACTTCAATCATCTGTCTGTTAACTCCCTTGATCACAATCGGTTCCTCCTGTTAAAATTTAGAAGCAACCCTATTCTTGTCCTTTCTTTCAGCGGATATACAATCTAATAAAGAAAAAATTAGTAATCTGGAATGTTTTTCCTGGAAGTATACCAAACGTATTTACATTAGTTAACATAAATATTATGGATAACTAGGTTGATAATGTTGAAAACCCTGTGGAAAATGTTCAAAAGTCCCTTAGGACAGGCGTTCATAACTTATACACAAAATTCATTGCAACCACGTTATGTTAACTTTTATTGTTCCCCTCCTGAAAAACAGCCATAACAGAGAGTAATTTCACCTTGTCAAAATGGAATTCGCATAATTTTTTGTGAAAATATTTCACAAAAAGTTGACAATTTGTAAGGCAACAAAAACTCGCAACCATGAAAAAGCGGATTACTGTCCTTCTGGAATTCTGGAGGTCAAAAATTGAATGGAACGTTCAATGGAATCCTTAGAATTCCCAAAATCCCCGCCATTGTTACGGTAGTCGAACATGGAACAGAAATGGGTGACATCCTTTTGAAGGATCTCCAGATAGTTTTTCACCAAATTAGTGGAAGCCTGTGCGAACGCTTCGTAGTTTTTCTTACCAACACCCTTCTGCGCACCCTCCATCAAAGCGGTATAATGGGGCAGACACAAATAGGGCTGCTGGGAAAACAGCTCCCGAAACTCCTCTTCCTTGACCCAAAGCCGATAAACGGTATCAAACATCCGCACCATGGCCCACTGAATCTGCTCGCAGACAAAACAGCTCTCCGTCAGCTTTTTCGCGGCCTCCACTTCCTTTTTCCCGGGAGTCCCCCGGCGGTCCAAACGAAGCACGGATTTTTCAATCTCTTTTAAGTGGCTCTCCAGGATCAAGGCGTTGGACAGCCGGCTTCCCTTTTTCAGCATCATGGAAAAATGGGGATAGCAGAATCCCTGAACATTGGTCACTTCCCGGATATCCGGCTCCATCATAGCCGCGCCGGTGATATACTCGGTGACCCGGTTTTCCAGGGTATCCCGCATGCGGCAGATCGGGCATCCGTCTCTCGGCTCGAACACCTCGCTGATCGGTATGGTGCAAATGTCTTCTCTCATATAAATTCCTCCGGTTTTATTTTCCTGACCAGGTTCCGTAGCGCCGATCAGAAATTTATTGTATAATGAAATTTAGTATTACCGTATATTTTGCCATATCGTGAAATTTTTTGTCGACAAGTGTGAGGATGGCATTTGCCGGGCCCTTCCCGGCAGCGACGCGGAAACTGAAACCCATCAGCCGCGGAAGCTATTCCTTCTGAAGCGCTGGGCTGTGCGGATTCCAGTCATCAGCTGCAACCGACGTCTGACACACTATAAAATGGCCTTCCCTCTCAAAAGACGCTGTGGAAAGGATGGATTCTTTTTGAACTGTCAACAAACGCCCGATGGGCTACTGGTCACCGGGATCACCGATTTTTCCCTGGCGGAAACTCTCGACTGCGGCCAGTGCTTTCGCTGGCGGAGGCTGGAATCCGGCGCCTACCAGGGCTTCGCCTTTGGAAAATCTTTGACCGTTTCCATGGATGAAAGAGGTTTCCTGCTTCAAGGAGAGACGGAAGAAAATTTTCAGCGTTTGTGGCGCTCCTATTTCGACCTTGATTTTGATTATAGCAAAATCAGAAGGGCTTTGGCAAAAAAAGATCCGATTTTGAAAGAAGCGGCAGCCTTCGCACCGGGGATTCGTATTTTGAACCAGGAACCTTTTGAGACACTGTGCTCCTTTATCATTTCCCAGAACAACAACATCCCCCGAATTAAAGGAATTATCTCCAGGCTCTGTCTGCTTTTTGAGCAGGAAACCGGCGGCGCAGACTGTTTTCCCACAGCGGAAATGCTGGCTTGCCGACGGGAGGAGGACCTGACACCTCTCCGCGCAGGCTGGCGGGCCGCCTACCTGTTAGACGCCGCGCGAAAGGTGGCCGGCGGAGAGATCGACCTAAAAAGGATAAAAGCTCTGCCCATGCCCGAAGCCAAGGCGGAGCTAATGCGGATAAAAGGCGTCGGCCCCAAGGTGGCGGAATGCGTGTTGCTCTATGGCTTTCACCGTTTGGAGGCGTTCCCCATGGATGTTTGGATGAAACGGGCTATGTCCAAACTTTTCCCGGAAAAGCGCGTTCAGGATTTCGGTCCCTACGCCGGCATTGCCCAGCAATATATTTTTCATTACAGCCGACTTCATCCGGAGCTTTTCCGGTAGAAAATCAAGGCAACAGCATTGCCAGCAGTACTGTAAAAACACCGGAGATTCCAATGGCGATACCGCTCATGGCGCCTTCTGTCTCCCCAATTTCCACCGCTTTGCTGGTCCCCACCGCATGGCTGGCGGTTCCAATGGCCACCCCCGCGGCCACCGGGTTTTTTATCCGGAACACTTTAATCAGTAGCGGGGCCAGCATGGATCCCAGGATCCCGGTGATAATCACGGCGGCTACCGTTACCGGGATGATTCCGCCATGCTGCTTGGAAATCTCCATCGCGATAGGTGTCGTGACTGACTTGGGCAACATAGAGGCTGTCAGCTTTTCGTCCAGCCCAAAGAGGTGGCATAACCCGTAAACGCTGAGCATAGAAGTAATAGAGCCGGCGGCGCAGCCCAGAAGCACGGGAAACAAATTCTTTTTCAGGATCTCCCGCTGCCGATAAACGGACAAGGCCAGAGAGGCGGTAGCGGGGGCGAGAAACAGGGCGATAAAATCTCCGCCGGCCTGGTAATGCTCCAAAGGGATATGAAACGCCAGCAATACCAGGACCACCAAAATAATCGCTACCAGCAGCGGATTGACCAGGGGTGTTTTTGCCTTTCGATTCAGCCAAACCCCCACAGCGTAGGCGAGGATGCTCAGAACGATACCGAATAAAGGTGAACTGGTGACAGCCTCCATCACGAATCCTCCTTGCTGGTCAATTTCGCCTGCAGCCAAACACCGAACCGCACGGTGACCGCTGTGACCCCAAAAGTGATGAGGGTGGTCACAAAGCAAATCAGAAGAAGCTGCCACACGCTGTCTTTGACAAACTCAAACTGCTCTAAAATGCCTACTCCCGCCGGGATAAAGAAAAAAGCCATATTCTGAAGCAGAAAATCCGCTTTTTGGCGGATATGGTCGATCTTCAGCACTTTAAGGCACAGCAGCAAGAACAATAATATCATGCTGATTACTGAGGCGGGAAAGGAAAACGGAAGAAAAGAGGCAATTGCTTCGCCGATCAGGCAGACGCCGAACACAATGCCAATTTGCAGGATCACTTTCATATTTTCTACTCCTGAGAACGCTTCGCGCTTATTTCAAAAACAGGGTTTCAAATAACCGAAGTCCCTGCTCTTCGGAATAGGTTCCCGGCGTATTGGCATAATGCTTCAGACCGGTAAACCGTTTGCGGTAAGATTGGATCTCTTCCCTCGTCATAGAGATCTTTTCTACCCCGCTTAAAGAATCCAACAGCCGGTTTACCGATGGAAGATCCGTATCCAAAAAACGCAAAAAGCGCTCCATCTTTTGGGGCGCGTATTGGGCGCAGTGCAGCAGAAGAGCCGGCAGAAACACCGCACAAGCTTTTCCGTGGGGAACGCCATGGTTTTCTGTCAGCACATAGCCGTAAGGATGGGGAAACGAGGTCCCATGGGCGTTCAGCACCAAACCCGCCCAAAGGGAGCCATAATACATCTGCTCCCGAAACGCAGGTGTCATTTCCATCTCTGGTTTCATCATTTTTAGTCCCCGATAGATCATTGGCATGGCCTTTTCCGCTAAATAACCGGTGATATCGTCACAGACGGGAGAAAAATATCCCTCCACCGCGTGGCAGAAAGCGTCCAGTCCTGTGGAAACCGTGGTGTTATAAGACATGGTACCAGTATACGCCGGGTTGGCAATTGCGAGCGACGCGTAAAGCTCCGGGCCGGAAACAGATTTTTTCACACCATCCACTGTCAGCACAGAGGTAGGGCTGACCTCACTGCCGGTGCCAGAGGTGGTGCCGATCAGCACGATAGGCAGCGGCGGGTTTTTCCAAGCTCTTTTGAAAAAGCTTTCCCGGTCGATTCCCGGATTCGCCGCCAGCGCCGCTATGGCTTTCGCCGCATCCAGCGGAGAGCCTCCTCCGATTCCCACCACGAATCTGGACTTTTGTTTTACCGCTAAATCCGCTGCCTCCTCGCAGGATGCGAGCAACGGATTTTCCGTAATATTATCATAAATGATATTAGAAATTTCTTCCTGCCGTAGCACTTCCATCAGATCATCAAGGGCGCCGCTTGCCTTCGCGGAATGCTTGCCTGTCACCACGATACAGGAATCCCCCAGCTTTTTCAGCTGAGCAGCGCTGTCCGCCAGGGCGGTTTTTCCGCTGACCACCTTTACCGGCATATAAAAATCAAAATTCATAAAACGTTCCTTCTTTCTTCGTGTTTCAGCCTCAGCGTCTCACGTTTGTTTCTTCCGCTTCATATTATACTACCTGGCTTTCCGGGTTGCAATCCGGGACAGTTTAAATACAATTTACTCTTTTGCTAACTTTAATTCGCTGGAAATCTGTGTTTTTCTATACTTTTTGTTGAAAGCCGCCGAAAAAAATGATAAAATTATAATCTATGATCGTAATTTCTGACCTTTGGAATAGGAGAGCCTTTTGTGAAAATTTCTACAGGTAAGCATTCCCTAAAACTACATCTTGTCCTGTTGGCGCTTTTGGTCGTCGTGGTAGGCTTTGTCATCTGGCTTTACACCGGATACGCTGGAGAATCCACCCCCTATGAGGTGACCAATTACGCCATGGGAACCTATGTGCAGCAAACAGTGTACGGCAAAAACGGCCAAGCTGGTGCTTCCGCCGCCGCTACCGCTATTTCCAATCTGGAAAACGAAATCTCTTGGCGAATAGACGGTTCAGATATCCAAAAGCTCAATGAGCAGGCTGGCGGAGACCCTGTGGAGATTTCCAAGGATACCTTTTCCATTCTTCAGACCAGTCTGGATGTGGCGAAGATGACCGATGGGGCCTTTGATCCGACCATTTATCCCCTTTCTTCCTTATGGGATTTCGGCGGTGACAATCAACAGGTACCTTCTCAGGAAAGCATTGACTCGTTTCTTCCTTATGTAAACTATCTGGATTTGATTTTAGATGAGACCAATTCCACCGCACAGCTCGCAAAGGAGCTGGAGGCCGTAGATTTGGGAGCCGCCGGAAAAGGCGCCGCCTGCGACGTCGCCCTGCAAGCCTACCGCGACGCGGGAGTGAACAACGCCGTGATCGCCGTAGGAGGAAGTATCGGTGTGATGGGCCGGAGACTCACCCAGGAAAACTGGCGTATTTCCGTACGGGATCCAGATAAAAGTATCGACGACAGCGACGCCGGCATGGGAGTATTGGAACTCTCCGAAGGGTTTGTCTCCACCAGCGGCGTCTATGAAAAATATTTTGAGCAGGATGGTGTTCTTTATCACCACATTTTGAATCCCTCCACCGGCTATCCAGTGGAAAACGACTTGCTGTCGGTTTCAGTCGTGGCGCAAAGCGGTGTGCTTTCCGACCTGCTTTCCACCGCCTGCTTTGTGCTTGGGTTAAAAGACAGTCTTTCGGTTTTGGAGCATTACGACGCCCAAGCGATCTTTATCACCCGGGACAAAGAGGTCTATATCACCGACGGCCTTAAAGACCGCTTTACTCTATCCGGCGAGGATTATACTTTAAAGGAATTACAATAATGGGACAGCCAGTGGAAAACCGAAAATGGTTTCAAAAAAAAGATTTGCTTTTGATCCTTCTGATCGGGGCGGTTGCCGCCGTTTTATTTCTTTGGCCCAGAGAACAGGGCACGGCGGCGGTCATCTCTCAGGACGGACGGGAACTTTATTCCATTGATTTGACCCAGGTGGAAAAGCCCTATGATATTGGTATCGACGGAGAATATCCCTTAGTGATCCACGTAGAAAAAGGTGAAATCTATTTTCAGGAGGCTTCCTGTCCTGATCAGGTCTGCGTCCGCACGGGCAAGCTTTCCAAAAGCGGACAGGGTGCCGTGTGCCTCCCGGCAAAGGTCACCATCCAGGTCACCGGTCCGGAAAAGGAGTTTGACGCTTACACAGGTTTTTAACCCTTTAATCATCACGTCACTTAGTAATTTTTCTGGTTTAATACCAGGGGTGTGGCGTTTCTTTCTCAACGCATGCTGAGAAGATCTTGAAACTAGGAAATCTTTTAATTATAATTTTCAAGCTGTCATCTTCCGGCCAAAATTTGAAACCGAGGACGTCTTCCTACTGGAACTTTGAAATCATAAGGCTTCCAGATGGAATTTTGAGACTTCGGAGTCTTCCCACTGTGAAAACTCTTTGATCGACAGATTTCCCGCCGCGCTTTTCGGCGAAGCGTTGTACGGCATAATTTTTCTTTTGGCAGGCGAATCCTTTTCAAAGTCACTTTCCTGGAAAATGACTTTGAAAAGGATTCGCTTGAGCACGGGATCCAAAACGAGACAGCCAGGATCTCCCGCTGTGTTTTGAGTTCCCATTTGAGACTTCTTCTCTGTCCTGCTCAACGCGTTTTCTCATAGATCAAAACGGTTATTGACCGTTTCATTCGCTTTTTACGCGACCGGCGCTTTATTGAATTAACGCTTTATCGGAGCAATATTTCGTCCGAAGCGGGTCTGCCTATAAGGAGGAAAGCCATGGCGGAAATCAAAAAGAAAACCCTCCGGCTCACGATTCTGGCGATGCTGGGCGCTTTGGCGATTGTGCTCTCCGCATTGGAAAATCTGATTCCCCCACTGCCCATGATGCCTCCCGGGGCAAAGCTAGGGCTTTCCAATATTGTCACCATGTTTGCCGCGGGTACCTTTGGTCTGGTTCCCGCCTTGGTAATCGCCCTGCTCAAGGCTTTATTCGCCGGAGCGACCAGGGGCGTCACCGCCCTGCTGATGAGCCTTGCCGGCGGTGTTCTCAGCACGCTGGTCATGGGACTTTTGTTCCGCCTGAAAAGACATACCGTCAGTCTTCTGGCCGTCGGTATTTTAGGCGCCGTAACCCATAATCTGGCTCAGCTCTGCGTCGCCGTGATTCTCACCAATTCGGCGGTGCTTTCCTATCTTCCCTTTTTGCTTCTCTACGCCCTGGTGACTGGTTCTGTCACCGGTTCGGCGTTAAGAATATTATTGCCCGCATTGAAAAACGTGACAAGACTAGGTTTATAAGGAAGGAAGAGATCAATGCAGTTCCCGAAGCATCCGTTTCGAACCCACGGCGGCGCGCATGTGCCCCATCGGAAACATACTGCACAGATGGAATCCGTCGTCATGCCGCCTCCAGACCAGGTGATCATCCCCATGTCTCAGCATATCGGCGCGCCCTGCACGCCTATGGTGAAGGTTGGGGACTCGGTCAAGGTAGGCCAATTGATCGGCGACAGCGACAAATTCGTGTCAGCACCCATCCATGCCAGCGTTTCCGGAAAAGTTTCTAAAATCA
>CAUFXR010000036.1 GCA_959596515.1 uncultured Oscillospiraceae bacterium | reverse complement strand
CTGATTTCCCCGCCTAAGGGGGCCTTGAGTTCCGCGATTCGCCGGACATTCCACGACGTTAAAGATCTGATTTTCCCGTCTAAGGGGGCCTTGGGTTCCGCGATTCGCCGGACATTCCACGATGGAAAAGACCTGATTTTCCCGCCTAAGGGGAACTCTGAATCACCGCGAACGGAAACTTTAAAAACAAAAAGTAAATATTCGGTAAACTTAATCTGACAAAAACAGGATTCAAAGGAAAATGTGCTATAATAATAACGCACATTTTCCTTTTTGTTGTTTATCAGGCGTTCATGACTTTGGCGTTCCAAAATCTTTTCAGCAAGTTTGGAAAAGGGCGGCGAGAAAACAACTGCGCCTTGTCAGTTGGAATCGGTTTACAAAGCTCTTGAAAGCGGTCGTCAAACTTCCGGAGCGGTTTATGAAGCCTTTTGAAAGCGACTGCAAAACTCAGACGGTAGGGTTATTTTCGCTCCCTTGATGGAAGGAGGAACTTCGTGAGCAGCACCAAGAAGTTTTTTAAATCTTCTATGGTTTATTTTACAGGAAATGTTCTGACGAAGATCATTTCCTTTTTTCTATTGCCCTTATATACCACCCGGATCAGCACGGATGAATACGGTTATTTTAATACCTCTACCAACTATCTGGATATATTGATCGCCATACTCTGCATGGAGATCTGGTCCGTGATCATGCGGTTTATGTTTGACTATGAGGGCCGGCGTGGCAAAGAAAAGGCCATCACCAACGGCCTGGCGATTTTCTGTGTTTCCCTGCTGGGGTACTGCGCGATTTTTGCGGTGCTGGCGCTGACGTTAAATCTGCAATATCTGTTTTTGATTTTTATCATGGGCTTTTGCAGCATGATTCAGGCGATCTACACCTACACGACTAGAGGTTTGGGTTACAATGCGGTTTTCGCGGTCTCCGGCATTGTAGGCAGCCTAGTGAATTCCTTGACTAACGTAATACTGATTCTGGGTTTCTCCATGACCATAAAGTCCCTTTATTTTGCGGCGATCGCCGGATATGTGGTGCAGATCCTGATGCTGGAAAAAAAGGTCAGACTTTGGCGAGCGATTCATCCAAAGCTGATCCGACCGAAGCTTCTGAAGCGGATGCTGCGCTTTTCCCTGCCTTTGGCCGCCAACGCGGTGTGTGCCTGCTTTTTGACTAACTATAACAGTATTATGATCACAAACCTGCTGGGACTCAGCGAAAATGGCGTATTCAGCGCCGCTGGAAAATTTGCCGTGGCTCTGACCCTGGTGTCAAGCTGTTTTTCCATGGCCTGGCAGGAGCTTTTCTTCTCCAAGGGTGGAGAGGAGGAGAAAGGCGCGTTTTACACCAGGGCGATGTCCTACTATTATCGCTTCCTAACATTGACATTGGCGCTGCTATTGCCGGTTGTTAATGTAGTATTTTCCTTTTTTATCGGTTCAGAGTACGCCGGTGCGTTTAGCCTGGTCCCCCTGTATCTCATTTCTACCGGCGCAAGTATTTATTCTGGCTTTTTAGGATATATTTTCAGTTCGGACAAGCGAACCAATGTGGTGATGATTTCCACTCTGGCGGCAGCGATCGTCAACGTGGCTTGTCTGCACCTGACCATCGGCTGGATCGGCGCCCAGGCTGCCAGCCTGGCCTTGCTTCTGGGGTTTGCGGTATGTATTGTGATTCGCCAGGCAATCTTAAAGAGGGAAACCGGGGCGAAATTTCCTTTTCCGTTTTTCCTGTTTTCGATCGCTTTGCTTGGCGCCTCGGGATATGTTTATTTCACCTTCGGCAAGCTGGTGAATTTTTTTTATGGCTTGGGTGTATTTGTTCTTTTCTGCTTTTTGTTCCGTGATTTGCTCAAAAGCCTTTTACAAAGCGGTAAAACATTTTTGCTGCGCCGGAAACGACGCAAAAAAGCTCCCGGCTCCAGAGAATCCCCTCTGTAAAGCCGGGAGCCTTTTTATGGGAAGCCTGAATGCAGCCGCAACTGTAGCGCTTAAGCCAAGTATATTTGACCATTTTTCCAATATCATTTCGATGTTAAACGACGAACCTGAGAGTGGAGACCAGCTGCGCTTTGCGAGGGGGTTACGGCTACAAGGCGGAGAAACGTACCCTCTGAACTGTCGGTGGAAACAAGGTGGAAATATCAGGACTAAAAGGTTTCGGGACACGGCCCGGTGGTTCCCTGAAGCACCAGCTCCGGCCGCAAAAGCAGCCGGCCCATGGGGATCTTGTTTCGAAGCCCTTCTAGCATGTAAAAAGCCGCCTTTCCTAGGGCGAGACCATTCTGGCGAACCGCGGTGAAAGGCTCTTCTCTTCCTATGGCGCCCGACTGATCATCAAACCCAACTACGCTGATTTTCTCCGGGACCCGGTATCCCAATTCCTTGAGACAGGCTAAAACAGCGGTGGCGATCACGCTGCCGGAGCACAAGACCGCCGTGACGCCGCTATCTAAAAACTGTTTTACCAAGGGGCGAATGCTGTCTTTCTCACGATCGCTGACGAAAAGGACTTTTTGATATCTTAACTGAAGGGCGTCCAGCGCCTCCCGGTAGGCTGTTTCCTGCAACTTGGACAGAGCGGAATCCGGTGAATCGTTCAGCAAAGCGATCTTTTGGTGCCCAAGTAGACAAAGATGTTCCAAAGCCATAAAAATTCCCATCTTATGGTCGCTGCCGATGCTTCCCCCACAAGGATTTTCAAGTTCCTCTTCCATCATTACAAAAGGGAAAGCAGAATTAATTAAAAATTTTAAATAATTAGCCGTGAAAAAAGAATCGGGTTCATTAGACCCCAAATTAGGCACTGAATTAGCCCCTAAATTTGATCCCAAATTAGGCCTCGAATTGTGTTGCAAATTGGGTTTTGGGGAAGAATCCGAATTTCGCCGTATCAGGAACGCGCCGGCGTAATTGTGGCGGAGCAGAAAGGTGTCAAAAGTTTCCTGGGAGGCCAAAAGGTCTTGATAAGACGCTGTATCAGCTTGCCAGCCGTTTTGTACCGCCGCGGTTCGAAAGCCCATTGCCAGATCATATTCCAACTGGTTGTCAAAGAGAAATTCCTCTCTTTCCACGAAAACGCAAACCTTTCGAACGCCTGATTTCTGGATCTTCCGGTCGGCGTAACCCATCTCTACAGCGGTTTTTAAAATCAATGCCTTTGTACTTTCGCTGACATCGTTGGCGCCGTTAAGCGCCTTGGAAACCGTGCTTATTGCGACTCCCAGTCGCCGGGCGATATCTGTGATGGTTACCATAGCCGAACCTCCTAACCAGATACGATTCTATATTTTAGTAGTATACCTCTGGTTTCGAAAATTGACAAGCACCTATTCTGTGTTTTCTCCATTTCGGACCCCGGCGCTTGCCGTCAACCGCCGAAAAAGCCGAAGGCATCGGGCCTTGACGGCCGGACGGTTCCTTGACAGTGTAACAATAAATTGGTAAAATGTTCCTGAAAATATCCCGTGTTTTATGGAAATATCCGCGCTTTTTACGCCAAAATAACTATAGATAATTTTGATGACCATTGATATGGAAAAGAGGAACAAAATGAGTCAATTTCAAAAAGACGTACGATCCTTTCTTAATTTGCAATACGGCAAAACTCCGGCAGAAGCCGATCCGGTTGAGCTTTATCACGGCATTTCCACAGCCGCCATGTGTCAGGTGCGGAAAAACTGGGCGAAGCTTCCCGAAGGGAAAAAAGTTTGCTATTTTTCAGCCGAGTTTCTGGTGGGCCGGCTGGTTTCCGGCAACCTAGTTAATTTAGGGCTGGCAGATCAAACAGAGGAGCTGCTGCGGGAAAACGGCGCAGATATTTCCGTGCTGGAGGAAATTGAGGACGACGCCCTGGGCAACGGCGGCCTGGGCCGGCTGGCGGTGTGCTTTTTAGATTCCGCCGCCACTCACGGCATCGCCATGAACGGCTATGGGATTCGTTATCGATACGGCCTGTTTCGCCAATACTTTGAGGACGGCTTCCAAAAGGAAACAGCGGACCGGTGGCTGCGCTTTGGGGATCCCTGGTCGGTGCGCCGGGAGGATGAAAAAGTCCGGGTAGACTTCAAGGGCCAAAGCGTTTGGGCGGTGCCCTACGACTATCCGGTGATCGGCTACGGCGGAAAAACAGTAAACACCATGCGGCTGTGGCAGGCGGAGCCAATGGAGGAATTCCGGTTCGACCTGTTTAACGAGCAGAAATACGATAAGGCCTATGAGGAAAGGAACCAGGCGGAAGCGATTTCGGCGGTTTTGTATCCCAACGATGACACCGACGCCGGCAAGCGGCTGCGGCTGAAGCAGCAGTACTTTTTCAGCAGCGCTTCTCTGCGGGATCTGGTGAAAAAATATGAGAAGAAATATGGAAGCGACTTTTCCCATTTTTCGGAGGAATACGCTATCCAGCTTAATGATACCCATCCGGTGGTGTCCATTCCGGAGCTGCTGCGGATCTTTATGGAGGAAAAAGGCATGTCCTTCCGACAGGCGTTCCCCGTCATCCGGCGGACGTTCGCTTACACCAACCACACGGTCATGGCGGAAGCCCTGGAAAAGTGGAGCGTAAAGCTGTTCCGTTCGGTGGTTCCCCAGCTGTACCGCTATGTGATGATGATTCAGCGGTCTCTGCGGAAAGCGCTGGAGCAGAAGGGAATCTCTGGTGAATCCCAGGCGCCTTATCTGATCATGGACGGCAATCTGGTGCATATGGCCCGGTTGGCGGTGTACGGTTCCCACGCGGTAAACGGCGTGGCTCAAATCCACACGGAGATTTTGAAAAAATCCGTGCTGAAAGACTGGTACCAGCTGACGCCGGAGAAATTTCAGAATAAGACCAACGGAATCACTCAGCGGAAATGGCTGCTGCAGTGCAACCCGGCGCTGTCACAGTTTATCACGGAGAAAATCGGCACCGGCTGGATCACCCATTTAGACCAGCTGAAAAAACTTGAGACATTTCAGAACGATCCAGAGACACTTAGACGGTTTGGGAAGATCAAGCGGCACAATAAGCAGGTGCTGGCGGACTATATTGAAAAGGTGGAAGGAATCACCGTCAACCCGGATTTTCTTTTCGACGTCCAGGCCAAACGGCTTCACGAGTATAAGCGGCAGCTGCTGAACGCATTTTCCATCTTAGACATTTACTATGGGCTCAAGGAGGGGCGGATCGCGAATTTTACCCCCACCCTGTTCCTATTTGGAGCCAAAGCGGCGCCAGGTTATTTCCGGGCCAAAGGGATCATCAAGTATATTAACGAGATCGCCAAGCTGATCGACGGCGATCCGGATGTGCGGGATCAGATGCAGGTGCTGTTCATAACCAATTATGGGGTATCCTATGCGGAGAAGCTGATGCCAGCAGCAGAGATCTCAGAGCAGATTTCTACGGCGGGAACAGAAGCCTCCGGCACCAGTAATATGAAATTTATGCTCAACGGCGCTGTGACCTTAGGCACCTATGACGGCGCCAACATCGAAATTGTGGAGCAGGCCGGCGAGGACAATAATTATATTTTTGGCGCCAGAATCGAGGAAATTGATCATATTAGGAATTCTTACGACCCTGTCAAACTTTATCAGAGCAATCCCCGATTGCGCCGAGTGGTGGACTCTCTGGTGGACGGCACCTTTTCCGATGAAGGGACCGGTATGTTCCGGGAGTTACACGACGCGCTATTAAAAGGCGCTTCCTGGCACCAGCCGGATCACTATTTCCTATTGAAAGATTTTGATTCTTATCAGCGTACCCGGCTTCAGGCCAACCGGGATTATCAAAATCCGGAGCTTTTTTACCGCAAATGCTATTTGAACATGGCCAACGCCGGAAAGTTCAGCAGCGACCGGACGATCCGCCAGTATTACGAGGAGATCTGGTCGAACGGCTCAAGAGAGTGATCAACGCAGGCCGCCAAAAGCGGAAGACATTCCTAAAGAAAAAGCAAAGAAGCCCGGCACTGTTCAGGTTTTATCCAGACAGCGCCGGGCTTCTTTTTTGAGACGCGGAGATTTATTCTGAAGGAGATTTATGGTATAATAATTTTGCAATAGGGCGAAATGTAACCGGAAGATTCCTGTGACCTGGCGGAAATGGAGGCGGACCGGAGGAAAACCTCTGCGGCGCCTTGTCGTCTCCAATCGATCTCACACTGTAGACGGAAAATAAATCCTTGCCGGTGTTAAGGCGAGCGGATGGGATTTCTATTTCGGGAATGGACCATGGGACTGGAGCCATAGAATTAAAGGCGGGGTAATATGGATAAAATTATTTTAGTGGGCTGCGGCGGCTTTGTCGGGGCGGCGGGCCGTTACGGGGTTTCCCTGCTACTGGATAAACGCGGGATGCTTGTCGGGTTTCCCCTGGCGACCTTGGCGGTGAACCTGATAGGAGCGTTTTTGATCGGCTTTTTCAGTCAGCTGTTTGCCAACAACTTTCCCCAGAGGGAAAAGCTGAAGCTGTTTTTGACCACCGGCATTATGGGGGGATTTACCACGTTCTCCACTTTTAGCCTGGAAACGGTGAATCTGTTTCAGCAGGGTAAGGCGTTGGCCGCTTGTATCAATGTGGTTCTCAGCGTAGGATTATGTCTGGCCGGAGTGTTTTTCGGAAAACTTCTGGCCGACTCTCTTCCGGCGTAACGAGCTGCGTCGGAAAGCAATCAAAGCAAAAGCGGAAGCTTTTACGCGCGGGGTTTTTCTCGGCCCTCTGGGGAGATTAAAAGAGATCAAGCCGCGGAAAGCAGGTGAAAGCCGCCGGAGTGATTATTGGGAAAGAGCCGGCGGGGAAAGCGCGGCGTCCGGCGGGAAAGGCGGGAAAGGCGCGGATAGCAAAATGCCCCGGGCCGGGAGCCTAGGGCGTTTTTCGCGGATGGTGAGAAACGGGCCGTTCCAGGGAAAAGAGTGACCCAGGGACAGAATACAACCGCTTCCTGGGGAAAATGATTGAAAAAGAATAGGGAAGGCGCAACAAAGTCGGGAAGACGCCGACGAATAGAAAAAGTGCTGGCGAATAGAAAAGCGCCAACGTCCGATGCGATCGGGACTTTTCAAATTTTCCGGAATTTTAACGGCTTATCCCCTCCGGAAACATGGCCTTAAAGACGATTGCCGCTCGAGATGATCGCCGCTCGAGACGATTGCCGCTCGAGACGATTGCAGCTTTTTAAAGGGGCGGTAAGACAATTTCTCACAATCGGGAAACGGCGCTTGCCATTTTGATCCTCTGTATCGAGATCCAATTCTCCGGCTTATGACTGCCGGATGTCGGCGAGATTAGCGAAAAATCCGGTGAGGAAAAGGGCCGCGCAGAAAACAGCGACTGTGGAAGGAGCTCTGTAGCAAAAAAATTCCATTCCCAGAGCCGCCAGGGCAAGAGCGGCCTTTACCGCTTCCGCTGGAATCCGGAAATTCCGGGAGAGCCCCCGGGACCAGCACAGGGACAGACCGAAAAAGACGGCCATAACCGCGACTTCAGCCAGACTGATCCATACCCACTTGATACTATAGGTGGTAGAGGCGAGATAAGAAAAATAACGCTGTAGGGGCGTCAGAAGAAATAGAAGAACTACGGAGAGAATGGATGCGGTGAGATAACAGGCTTTAGAATGTTTCAATGCGCTGCCCTCCTGATATAGGTTATTCTTATAAAATCCAAGGATATGTTAGCTACGCGCTTTAATATGTAGTCCGACGATGGGCGTTAAAAATACGTTTTAGTGCCTTTCGTGCTCCGGCCAGAATCCCTGGTTTCATAAATTATTGATTAACTCCACTCGCCATGGACTACCGCTCCGTTTGATATCAACGCGATAATAGGCCCCCATATATTGGACAAAGCCTTGAATATTATCGACAGCGACCCAACCGGAGGGTGCATTATAACTCCAAGAGGAACCGGAAGGATATTTGGTTTGGTTCTGGGTGTGCGCGGGGTCTGTCGCTCCCATAGTAAGAGCTTGAGATACAATCGTGAGGCTTCTGTCAGCCTTGTCATAGCCGCCGGTAACACGGTCAAGGGAAATGGTATCGCCGTGGTCGGTATAATATATAGTAGAATAAATTTTTACTCCGTCGCTGTTATCCCATTGATATTTATAATTTGAACCGCCGCCGGTCCTTGTTATGGCGTCTAACAGTTGGGCCTCTTCTTCATTTCCGGGGACAATGGTGAAAGTAGTAATCCGCTTTGTGCTGACTGGCGCTTCTGGCTTACGCAGGTTTATCATAGCGAGAAGTTGATACTGCTCGGGACATCGCTTTCTGTGGGAATGCTGTTCAAAAATAATTCCTGAATATTTTCATTCGGATCCGAAATCTCAACAGCCCAAGCGGGTGATAAGCAAGAAACTACAAGGCCAAGAGCATAAAAACGGACAATGCAGCGGACAATACTTTTTATAAAAATCCCCGTTTCTCTATGGAGATGATATTTACGGGCGGGTAAAAAAGTATGGCATGGGACTCGTCTCCCTTTAGGATAGTTAATATAATTCTTTAATATAAATATACAACAATATAAGTTTTCTGTCAATTATTTTATACAAAAAGTAAATAGATCTAAAATGAAAAGTGTCCGGGGCTTCAGAAAGCGCGGGCGGCTTCTTGGAGCCTTTATGAAATTTTTGAGGAATCCAGGCTGCGGGGAACGGATAGGCGGTGAGGATTTCGATAAAAATAAGCCCTCTGAACTGCTCAGAGGGCTTAAAGGAGAGAAAAAGAAAGGAAAACTTACTTGATATCGATTTTTGTTGGGGTCGGAACCACTTCTACCTGCTTGGGAAGCTCTACCGAGAGGATTCCGTTATCATAGGAAGCGTTGATTTTAGCCTGGTCGATATCGGAAATGTCGAAGCTTCTGGTAAAGGAACCATACTTTCTTTCCCGGCGCACAAACTTGCCGTCCTTCTTTTCTTCGGATTCTTCTTTGTGCTGTGCGGAAATGGTCAGGGTATTGCCGTCCACGTGAATGTCGATATCCTCTTTTTGGAAGCCGGGCAATTCGGCCTCTAGCACGTACTTATCGCCTTTATCCAGCACATCGGTGCGGAAAGAGGATACATTGGTGGACAGGTCACCCCAAAAGTTCTTTTCTAAATTATCCAGGTAATGGAACAAATTGTCTTCTCTGCGGTTAAAGGGCATTAGATCAAACATACTGATTCCTCCATTCTTAAGTTTTGATCTATCTTTACAGGACCCTTTCGTTCCTGATGATTATAGTATAGCCGGGG
This sequence comes from uncultured Oscillospiraceae bacterium, assembly GCA_959596515.1. GTDB lineage: Bacteria > Bacillota > Clostridia > Oscillospirales > Acutalibacteraceae > Clostridium_A. The sequence goes on along the minus strand of CAUFXR010000036.1, from coordinate 14,238 downwards.
ATTATGAAAAAATTTCGCTAAAATTATGTACAAACTGTAAATAATTAGCACTCAAAAACATAGAGTGCTAATTAAATATATAAATTCAAATATGTCTACGACTGAGGCTTCAAAGCGGAGGTCAGGTCAAAAATCGGAAAGGAGGCGGGGCGCTTGGAGCGTACGATTTTACACTGTGATTGCAATGGGTTTTACGCGTCGGTGGAATGCGTGCTCCACCCGGAATTTCGAACAGTTCCGATGGCAGTGTGCGGTGATCCGGAGAGCCGGAGGGGAATTATCCTGGCGAAAAACGAGCTTGCCAAACAATATGGTATTAAAACAGCGGAGACGATTTGGCAGGCGAAACGGAAATGTCCTCAGCTGTTGCTGGCTCCGGCTCATCATGACCAGTACGCCTTATTTTCCAAAAGGATCAATGAGATTTATCAGAGATATACTGACCTGGTGGAGCCTTTCAGCATTGACGAATCCTGGCTTGATGTAACCGGGAGCCGGGAACTGTTTGGCGATGGTCCCAAAATCGCCGACGAGCTGAGAAAAGTGGTGCGGGAGGAGACCGGTGTTACCATTTCGGTGGGGGTGAGCTTTAATAAGATCTTCGCGAAGCTGGGCAGCGATTATAAAAAACCGGACGCCACCACCGTGATTTCCCGGGAAAACTTTCGGGATCTGCTTTGGCCTCTGCCAGTGAACCGGATGATCTTCGTGGGGGATTCTTCCAAAGCGGCCCTGGAAAAGCTTCGGGTGCGGACCATTGGCGATCTGGCCCGTCTGGATCGGGAAATCCTGGAGAAAAAGCTGGGCAAGCAGGGGGCCACACTGTCGATTTACGCCAACGGTCTGGATGAAAGTCCGGTGCGTTCTTTCTATGAGGAGCGGGAGATCAAATCCATTGGCAACAGCATCACCTTCAAGCGGAACTTGGTGGGGGTTGAGGATATCCGTCTAGGCGTACGGGCGATCGCTGACCAGGTAGCCTCTCGGATGCGGCGGCACCGGGTGAAATGCGCTACGGTGCAGGTGGTGATCAAGGATCCCGATTTTCATGTGATTTCCAGACAGCGGCCTTTAAAAAAGCCGACCCACCTTGCCCAGGATCTGTATGAATGCGCGCTGGCGATTATTCTGGATAGCTGGAAGATCACAGCGCCGATTCGTATGCTGTCCATTACCGGCGCCAACCTGGTAGGCGATGATGAGGAAACCATACAGGAGCAGCTGTCTCTGTTTGACCCGCCGGGGGAACGGGAGGAGAAGCAAAAGCAGGAAAATTTGGAAACCGCCCTGGATGAGATCCGGGCGAAATTTGGCAGGGAATCTGTTTCCTTTGGCTCGGTGGTTCATAATGATCTGGGCATCCGGGACCATAAAAAGGAATTGTGACGATCTCTGAAACCGGAAGAGGAAGACAACCACGTAAGAATTGCCAGCCCCGCCCCGGCCGCCGAATTGCCGGCCCGGCCGTATTGCTGCCGAATGACGGCCCTGACTGGGGACCGGCTGCCTGCCAGATTCCAGGTACCAGGGAATTTTAGCTAACCAAGCCTCACAGCCGCTGAATTGCCGGTCCGGACTTGTGACGGTGGATTTCAGCCCCGCCCCGGCCGCCGAATTGCCAGCCCCGCCCATGGCCGCTGAATTGCCGGTCCGGACTTGTGACGGTGGATTTCAGCCCCGCCCATGGCTGCTGAATTACTGGTCCGGACTTGTGGCGGTGGATTTCAGCCCCCGGCCATGTGGTGGCGGATCTCCTTTTTTCCCGGCTCCATTGGACCGCGGCCGAAACAAAGGCTACAAAAAAGCTCCAGAAAAATCTGGAGCTTTTCGCGTTCAATAGGTTTTCGGAAAAGTTAGCCCTGGATAATAGACTCCCCGGTCATTTCCTTAGGCTGGGCCACATTCAGAATTTTCAGCATGGTGGGGGCGATATCCGCCAGACGGCCGCCTTCTCTCAGCTTGCAGTCATAGCCTACCACGCAGAAAGGCACCGGATTGGTGGTGTGGGCGGTAAAGGGCTCGCCGTCCTCAGCTATCATCTTATCGGCGTTGCCGTGATCGGCGGTAATCAGCAAGACGCCATCCATCTCCTTGATGGCGGCGGCTACCTTGCCGACGCAGGTGTCCACAGCCTCAACGGCGGCAACCGCGGCGCTGAACACGCCGGTATGGCCCACCATATCGCAGTTGGCGAAATTCAAAATGATCACATCGTATTCACCGGAATGGATGCGCTTTACCACTTCGTCGGTAACCAGATAAGCGCTCATTTCAGGCTGCAGGTCATAGGTGGCTACTTTGGGAGAGGGGATCAATGCCCGGTCCTCGCCCGGATAGGGCTCTTCTACGCCGCCGTTAAAGAAGAAAGTCACATGAGCGTATTTTTCGGTTTCCGCGATCCGGAGCTGCTTCATACCCAGCTTGGAGATATATTCGCCAAGGGTATTGGTCAGAGATTCCGGTTTGAAAGCCACCTCAACGTTAGGCATAGTAGCGTCGTACTGGGTCATACACACATAGGTCAGGGGGAAGAATCCCTTTTTCCGTTCGAAGCCCTTGAAGTCCGGATCCACGAAGGTGCGGGTGATTTCTCTGGCGCGGTCAGGACGGAAGTTAAAAAACACCACAGAATCCCCGGCGCCGATCTGAGCGCCGCCGGCACATACGGTAGGCACTACGAATTCATCGGTTACCTCTTTGGCATAGCTGCCGGCCACCGCCTCAACAGGACACTGGGCCTGAACGCCTTCGCCGTAAACCATGGCGGCATAGGCTTTCTCCACACGATCCCAGCGGTTGTCACGGTCCATAGCGTAATAACGTCCCATTACGGTGGCGATTTTACCCACGCCGATTTCTTTCAGCTTGTCAGCGCACTCCTGCACGTAATCCTTACCGGAAGAAGGGGGAACGTCACGGCCGTCCAGCAGAGCGTGGATATACACATCTTTTAAGCCGTGGCGCTTGGCCAGCTCTACAATAGCGTAAAGGTGGGTGTTATGGCTGTGAACGCCGCCGTCGGACAGCAGCCCGATGAGGTGAAGGGCCTTGCCGTTGTTTACCGCGTTGTTGACAGCGTTTAACAGAGCCGGATTCTCGAAGAAATCGCCATCCTGAATGGACTTGGTGATCCGGGTCAATTCCTGGTACACAACCCGGCCCGCGCCGATGTTGGTATGACCTACCTCAGAGTTTCCCATTTGGCCGTCCGGAAGACCTACATCCATGCCGGAAGCTCCGATCTGGGTCAGAGGATTCTCGGAGAAAAGCTTATCCAGGTTGGGAGTATTGGCGGCCTTGATCGCGTTTCCCTCATCGGGAGCGAAGCCAAAGCCGTCCATAATCATGAGCATTAAAGGTTTTTTCATTGGTTAGTGTCTCCTTTTCGTGGGAATTCCCCGTTTGCCCGGATTCAAACAATGGCTTTGGTGGTGATAGAGGTAATCCTATGCCTTGGCGAGAACGCAAAGGCGCGGGCAAACCCCACACGGTGCCGGAACCGGGCTTAAGGGCAGACGCCAAAAGGGAGCGAAGGGATCCGCAGGCGTCTTAGCCCTGTTAACATATACGGCGGAGGCCCCTTTTCTATCAAAGGAACGTCCGCCGCCAGTTTCCGTTTCAGACTTATTTAGAGGCCGCTTTCACGATCGCCGCGAAATCGGGAGCCTTCAAAGCGGCGCCGCCGATAAGACCGCCGTCCACGTCGGGCTGAGCGACCAGCTCATCGGCGTTCTTGGCGTTCATGGAACCGCCGTACTGAATGGTGATGCCGTCTGCGGCTTCCTGATCATACAGATCGGCGATGACCTTACGGATCTGAGCGCAAACCTCGTTGGCCTGCTCAGCGGTAGCGGTCTTGCCGGTGCCGATGGCCCAAACAGGCTCATAGGCGATGATGATTCTCTTCAGCTCTTCCTTGGAAACGCCGCCCAGGGCGATCTTGGTCTGCATGGCAACCAGCTCAGCGGTGATGCCCTGCTCACGCTGCTCCAGGTACTCGCCTACGCATACGATTACAGTCAAACCGGCATCCAGAGCGGCTCTGGTTCTCTTCTGTACGGTGACATCGGTATCGCCGAAATAGGTTCTGCGCTCGCTGTGGCCGGTGATTACATACTGTACGCCCATTTCCTTGAGCATCACAGCGGAAATTTCGCCGGTGAAAGCGCCAGACTCGGCCCAGTGGCAGTTTTCAGCGCCTACGCCGATGTTGGTGCCCTTGGTAGCCTCCAAAGCGGTGCACAGGTCCACATAGGGAACACAGACCACTACGTCGCAGCCGGCGTCTTTGACCAGAGGTTTGATCTCCTCCAGCAGAGCCTTAGCCTCAGAAGGGGTTTTGTTCATTTTCCAGTTTCCGGCGATAACAGCTTTTCTCAGTTGCTTGTTCATAGTAAACAATCCTTTCTTTGCCCGCTGGCGTTGTAGCGCAGGGGCCTTTGATCAATCAGTGAAAAAAGCGGCGCGGGAGATAACCCCGCGCCGCTTTTCAGACGTCGTAGCTTATGCAGACGGGCGACCAAATCGCCGGGGAAACAGGGCGGGGTAAATAGGCCCGTTTTTCCGCGTCTGCGATAAAAGGGAGAAAGCTTACGCTTAGTCCTTATCGTTCAGGCAGGCAATGCCTGGCAGAACCAGACCCTCCAGGAATTCCAGAGAAGCGCCGCCGCCGGTAGAGATATGGGTCATCTTGTCGGCAAAGCCAAGCTTTTCCACAGCAGCCGCGGAATCACCGCCGCCGATAATGGAAATAGCGCCGCTCTCGGCAACCGCCTTCGCCACAGCGATAGTACCGCTGGCGAAGTTTTCCCACTCGGAAACGCCCATCGGTCCGTTCCAGACAACGGTTCCGGCGCCCTGAATGGCGTCAGCGAACAGAGCCTCGCTCTTCGGTCCGATATCCAGGCCCATCCAGCCGTCAGGAATATTATCGGAATTTACCAGTTTATGGTCGCAGTCGGGAGCGTATTTGTCGCCCACTCTGTTGTCCACAGGGATCAGGAACTTCACGCCCTTGTCCTTCGCCTTGGCCATCATGTCCTTCGCCAGCTCAACCTTGTCCGCCTCGCAGATGGAGGTGCCGATGGAATAACCCAGGGCGTTCATAAAGGTGTAAGCCATGCCGCCGCCGATGATCAGGGTATCGACCTTTTCTAAGAGGTTATTGATAACGCCGATCTTATCGGAAACCTTGGCGCCGCCTAAGATAGCGACAAAGGGACGCTTCGGGTTGGACAGAGCGGTGCCCATAACGGAGATTTCCTTCTGGATCAAATAGCCGCAGACAGCGGGCAGATAATCGGCCACGCCGGCGGTAGAGGCGTGAGCTCTGTGAGCGGTGCCGAAGGCGTCGTTGACATAGATTTCAGCCAGAGAAGCCATAGCCTTGGCCAGCTCGGGATCATTTTTGGTCTCGCCCTTTTCAAAGCGGACATTTTCCAGCAGCTCGACCTCGCCGTCCTTCAGATCGGCGGCGATCGCCTTGGCGGAATCTCCCACGACATCGGAGGCCATTTTTACGTCAAAGCCCAGCTTCTTGGAAAGATAAGCGGCTACGGGCTTTAAGGAATATTTCATATTGACTTCGCCCTTGGGACGGCCCAGGTGAGAGCACAGAATGACCTTGGCTTTGTGGCTTACCAAATAATTGATGGTCTTCATAGCCTCGTCGATACGCTTGGTATCGGTAATATTGCCGTTTTCATCCAGCGGAACGTTGAAATCGCAGCGAACCAGAACTTTTTTGCCGGTTACGTCGATATCTTCCACTGTTTTTTTCTTTGAATAATCCATGTGAAAACACCCTTTCAACATATTGATAACTAATTGACAAATCCTACCTTATTGTACTCTACCTTTGTAATTTTTTCAAGCCTTTTTCACTGAGAAAACAAGGAATCACGCCCCTTCCGGTTCATCTTCCGAAATAAAGGGGCAAGCTGACGGCTTTTTTGTAAATTCTGTCTTTACTTATGGGACTTTACAAAACTACAACCCAGAAGGCGCGCTGAAAGTCTCTCCGGAAAGGCAACCGGAAAATGGCTGGAAATCTCTTCGGTATGGCTGAGAAAGCTTTTCCAACGGCTATTTGCCCGAAACGCCGCCCTGTCGGCGCCGAAGCGCCGTTCTGGGGGACTGGCCCGGGAAAGCGGGAAAAGGCTATTTGCTGGGCCACCGGTAGGCGCGGAGCTGCCCGCTGCACTGAAGCTCAGGGTAATCCCACTGGCGGAGCACCTCGTAAACACCGATAGCCACCGAGTTGGACAGATTTAAGCTTCTGGCCTCATCGATCATGGGAATCCGCACCGTGGTATCCGGATTATCGAAGAGCAGCTTCTCCGGCAGGCCGGCGGTTTCCTTCCCGAACAGCAGGTAGCAGTTGTCCGGATAAGTAAGGTCCGTGTGGCGGTGAGGCGCTTTGGTGGAAAAGTAGTAGAAATTTCCCCCTTTATTTTTCTCAAAAAATTCCTCTAAATTCTCATAGTAAGTAATATCCAGTAAATGCCAGTAATCAAGCCCCGCCCGCTTGAGCTTTTTGTCGTCGATGGTAAAGCCCATAGGGCCAACCAAATGGAGTTTGGCGCCGGTGGCGGCGCAGGTGCGGGCGACGTTCCCGGTGTTTTGAGGGATTTCCGGTTCCACCATTACAATGTTCAGCTGTGCCATAATATCGTGTCTCTCCTATTCGTAGGTAAAATTGTGCGTCGTAAGCTTACGCCTTTTCCGCTCGGTTTCGGCTTTCACCTGGCTTTGCTTTCGCCCGGCTTTGCTTTCGCCCGGCTTTGCTTTCACCTGGCTTTGCTTTCGCCCGGCTCCGAGAGCCTGATGGGCGCGGACTGCCGGCTTACCATAGCTCGGCTTCGGAACCAGCCTGCGGCAGAAAAGATTTTTCCCGGACCGGGTCACCACAGGATTTCGCCGATCAACTGGTTAGAAACCAAAAAGCCCCAGCGGGTCAGCCGGATCCCCTGGCTGTCCACGGCAGTCAGACCGGGAGGCTGGAATCGGAGGGCGTTTTTCCGGTATCTTTCGGGAATGGGACATTGGAATCTTTTTTGATAGCCTGCCTCGGTCAGGCCCTCGGAAAGCCGGAGGCGGAGCATGACGTATTCCTCCGGGCTTCCCGGCGGGATGGAAACCTCATCCGGGTCTTCTGGCAGATACTGAGGAGTTCGAAGAAAGGACAAGAGGCTTTTCGGGGTATAAAACCGTCTGCCGCCGAAGAAGGAATGGGCCGAGGGGCCTAAGCCCAGATATTCATCCCCGTTCCAGTATTTCAGATTATGGCGGCTTTCCTTGCCGGGGCGGCTGAAATTAGAAATTTCATATTGGAAAAAACCGGCCTCTTCCAGCGCCTGGCAGGCTTCCAGATACAAATCAGAGGCCTGGTCATCACTGGGAAGGTGAAAATTCTTTTTCTGCTGAAAAAAACGGGTACCCGGCTCTATTTTCAAAAGATAAGCGCTGACGTGGGTGACACCGGCGTCACGGCAAAAAGCCACCGACTTCCTTACGGAATCGGTGGTCTGTCCTTCCAGTCCCAGCATCAAGTCGAAGGATACGTTCGAAAAGCCCGCTTTTTGAGCGGCCGCGGCCGTATCCCGGGCCTGGCTGGCGGTGTGCCGCCGGCCTAGAAAGTGAAGTTCCGAATCGAGGGCGGATTGCAGGCCGATAGAGATTCGGTTGGCGCCCGCTCTCCTCAGCAAGGGGAAATCGAAACCACCCGCAGAACAGGGATTCATTTCCACGGTGATTTCAGACCCAGGAAGAAAGGGAAACGCCTTTTGCGCGGCCGCGATCAGCCGGGACAGGCGATCCGCGCCTAAAAGGCCGGGCGTGCCGCCGCCGAAGTATAGGGTATCCACAAAGCGGGGGTGTTTTTCCCTCCATCGGAAAAGTTCTGAAATCAAACGGTCACAATACGCATCCATCGTCCGGCTGTCGGCGGGAAGAGAATAGAAATCGCAATAAGGGCATTTCCCGTCACAAAAAGGGACGTGCAGGTAAAGACCGATAGGGTTCTGGCGCTGAGGGATCATGATTCCGCCTCGGCTTTCTCGGCCGCGATAAAGTCGATTCCGCCGTTATAGGGGTGGAAGATGATTCCGGTCACGTTTTGAGCGGAGGCGAAATACCGCTTTTCATAAACCAGAGGATAAAAAACTAGATTCTGAATCAGGTGGTTCTCCGCCTGCAGGCACAAAGGGGCGCCGGCCTCGCCGGGAGAAGCCTTGATTTGGTTCAAAAGATTATCGTAATCCTGATTCTGATAACCGGCGGGATTATATGGGTTCTCAGAGGAAAACAGATTCAAAAGCTCCCAGGGCCCGTCGTTGTCCGCCCGCAGGGGGCACAGGGCCAGCTGGTAATTGCCGTTTCTCAGGGCGCTTTGCAGTTCGCTTTCCGATACCGCGTTCAGGTTCAGGTAATAGCCCAGGGCGCTGTTCCAGTTTTCCAGCAGGTTGTTGACGATGGCTTTGGTACCGGGACTATCCAGACAGAGAATGGTCACTTTCGGAAGAGAATCCAGCTGGAGTTCATTCAATCCTGCTTCCAGATAGGCCTTTCCCTGTCCCTGCTCGTAGCCGGGCAGAGAACATTCACCGGCCATGGCCCGGTAATCCTCTCCCGACAGGGTGGTCTGGGGAGGAATGACGCTTTGGGCCTGACTGTAATTTTCCGGCAGGGAGGCAAGAACCTGCTCCCGGTTCAAAGTTTTTAAAAACGCCGAGCGGATGTTGGCGTTTTGGAACACGCTGTCCTGCATATTGAAGCATATTCCCCAGGTAGTATCCTCAAAGGAGGTCAGGTTCATGTCGGCGGCGTGAGCGGCTTCCAACTGTTCCCCGGTGATAGGCGCGGCGTCAATGGTGCCGTTGAGAATGGCGTTGGCGTTATCCATGATTTCCGCGCCGATGGTAAAACTGATCCCGGCGGGAATGGGCTTTTCCTCTCCCGCGTAAAGACTGTTCCGGGAAAGGGAAATGGATTCCCCGTGGGTCCAGCTGTAAGAGGTGGAAAAAGTATAGGGACCGTTACCCAAGGTGGTGCTGGCCTCCAGCCCGTACTGACCCTGAGATTCCGTGAAAAATTTCTCGTTGCAGGGCATAGCGGCGGAAGAAGCCATCAGTTTTGGGAAATCCTCATAAGAGTAGGCTAAATCGATTTTCAGGGTTTTGGAGTCCAGCGCCGTGACCCCCAGCGTGGAGGGATCCGCCTGCCCGTCCAGGATCTGCTGCCCGTTGGCAATACAGGTGAGGGTCCGTCCAAGGTCAGAACCGGTGTTGGGATCCAGAACCCGCCGGAGACCAAATACAAAATCAGCGGCGGTCACCGGGGTCTCGTCTTCATCGGTCCAACAGGCATCTTCCCGAAGATAAAAGGTGAAAGAGGTATAATCGGCGTTGTGTTCCCAACGCTTTGCCACCCCCGGCTGCGCCTCGCCGTCAGCGCCGATACGGGTCAAACCCTCAAACAGGCTCATAATCACGATTTGAGCGGATTGGTCGTCGGCAATCTGAGGATCCAGGGAACTGGGCTCAGCCTCTAAATTATATTGAATGGTCTGCTCGTAAATAGGATCGGTCTTCTCCCTGCAGCTCGCCAGGGATACGGCAAACAGCAGGCTGAGAAAAACGCAGAGACATTGTTTCAGCTTCATAGGGCGCTTCTCCCTTTCGGAACCGGATAAAATCCGTAAAATATGTAAGTTTTTACTTTGTTATCTTACCATTAAATCCCTGTGTTTTCAATGAATTTGCTATGAACTTTCTCTTTCATGGACGTAAGAAATGAAAAAGGGACCGGAAACAAAAAAAGAACCGCCGGCCCCGGTATGGCGCCGGGTCCGGCGGCTGCGCCTTGACAGGCTATCCCTTAAAAATATATTGGACGTCGTCGATCAGATTGCCTACCGCATGGGCGGCCTTGCTCGCCTTCTTTTTGACCTGTTTTTGATTGTTCATCAGCTGGGAACCAACATATCCCACCATCATGCCGGCGGCCAGGCCGGTGCCAATACCTTTCATAAGCCCCATAGTATTTTTATTCATTCCTATCTCCTCCAAAATTTAATTGCTTTTTTACAGAAGGTTTTCCCTTCTGCATTAGTGTGCCCGGAAAAATCCCGCCAAACAAAAAAATAGTTGGCAAATTTAGATACCAATATTTCAAAAAGAATGATATAATACTATTATAAAATTTATTAAAATGAAAAATAAGAAAGGGGTTGCCAGTATGAACGATATTATTTTGAATATGTTAGAGAGAAGAAGCATTCGTCAATATGAGGATAAGACGGTTTCCAAAGAGACGATAGCCGAAATTCTCAACGCGGGCGCCTGGGCGCCCAGCGCCATGGACCGCCAGACTTGGAAATTGACCGGGATCATTGATCCCCAAAAGGTACAAAGGCTGGCAGCTGCCGTAAAAAAGGCTTTGGGTATGGCCGAGTCAGATGACTATTCCTTTTACCACGCGCCCGCCTTTATTATTGCCAGTAATACCAAAGCTTACGCGAACGGTATGGCGGACTGTGCCTGCGCCATGGAGAACATGATGCTGGCGGCCCATTCCATGGGCCTGGGTACCGTTTGGATCAATCAGCTTAAGGATACCTGCGACGATAATGGCGTCCGTGAGATGCTGACGGCTCTCGGCGTGCCAGCGGATCACGACGTGTACTCTTGCTGCGCGATTGGCTATCCGGCGATCGAAGCCAAAGCCCCAGACCGGAAAGCGGGCGCTACGGCAATTGTGGAATAAATCGTTAGAAAACAAAACGACTGAAAAAGAAAAAGCGGTTGCCGAGAAAACAGCGCAAAAAACGGTTCGGAATAAACTCCCGGGTTGGAATCCACACAAAATTGGTTCCGGCCAGGGAGTTTTGTTATAGCGCTTTCGCCCAGCTTCCGATCCCAGACTGGCGTGGGAGACGGAAATTTTGTAGGTCAAATTCTATTGTCGGGATCCGATAACAGACAGGCCCGGCGGGGTAGAAGTTTTTTGGTCAAATTCTATTATCGGGATCCGATGACAGGCAGGTCTGGCGGGGTGGAAGTTTGTAGGTCAAATTCTATTATCGGGATCCGATAACAGGCAGGTCTGGTGAGGTGGAAACCTTTTTCTCCGATTTTGCGCACCGCTTTCCGCTATAAACAGTTACCTTTTGGCCCTTGAAAAGGAGAGTTGTATCTATTAAATTTTGTTCTCGGTATCTCGTCGTGCAACGGCCGCCGAGGAAGGTTCCTTTCCTGGCGAGGCATTTTCTCTTGAAAGAAGGATTTCTCCACGGTATAATAAACATGCAGTGAAGCTGCCGTCGGCGGAAGGCGGCGCTCGGTTCCGTTTCATCATATTTTAGTTATGCTAGGATAAAGGGGGGCGCCGAAATGGCCCACGAGCATTTTTACGTCAAGCGATCTGAGCGGGAAAACCTGGTTCAGCCAGAGCTGATTTATACCGGGCTGTTAGAGGACGCCCCCAATTGGTTTAATATACAGCACAGTCATGATTTTTGTGAAATTTTGTATGTAGCGGACGGCGCTGGAGAAGCGATTTTGGAAGGGCAAAAGTTTCGTTTAGCGCCGGGGGATCTGGTGGTGGTGAATCCGGGGACCCTTCACGAGGAGCGGTCTGACGCGAAATCCCCGTTGCGGCTGATTTTTTTGGCGATCCGTGATTTTACGGTGCCAGGGCTGCCTGCCGGGTGTCTGTCCGAGGAAAGGTATCGGGTGCTTTCTTGTGGGGAATACCGGTATAAAATGGATATTTATTTAAGAGAACTTCTGCAGGAGACTTCCAGCCAGATTGAGTTTTACCAGGAGATTTCCCAGGGATTGGTATCGGCTTTGCTGGTTTTGGTGATGCGACTGATCCGGATCAATCCGGAAGATGAAACGGCTATCAGCCCGGAATGTCAAAAGATCAAGGAATATCTGGACCAGAATTTTACGTCGCCCATTACGCTGGATTCTCTTTCTGAAACGGTTTATATCAGCAAGCATTACCTTTCCCATTTGTTCAAGGAGCAAACAGGGGTTTCCCCGATCAAATATCTGACATCGAAACGGATGGAAAAAGCTTGTGAGCTGCTATCCGAAACCGAACTGCCGATTTCCGAGGTCAGTAAGGCGGTGGGCTATGAAAACCCGCTATATTTCAGCCAGGTGTTTAAACGTATTTATGGGATTTCCCCAGTAAAATATCGTGTGGGACGTGCATAATCACGAAATTTTATAAAAATACAAAATTGTGGAAAAAATAGTTGCTTTTTTAACGAGGGTTCTTTATAATAAGTTATGAACTTTTTGTTACAGTTTAGTGGACGACTGATTTTTTGGGAATGAAAATCAAAAAAGGCCATTATAATGTCTTAAACGACATTATAATGGCCTGGAATAGATCGTCTATTAAAGTGTAGATTTTAGGAGGGAATATTTTATGGAACCAAAACAAAATAACGGTATGGCTATTGCTTCTCTGGTACTGGGCATTGTTTCCGCCGTATGTATTTTCTTCGGCGTGTTTGCCTTTATCGGTATCGTCACTGGTATCGTCGGTTTAGTGCTGGGCGTTATGGCCAAGAAGAAGCAGCCCAGTGGTATGGCTACCGCGGGTATCGTTCTTTCCGCTGTGGCCCTGGGCCTGTGCGTCATCACCTTTATCGCTTGCTTTGCCTGCACCGCTTGTGCTCTGGGCAGTGCCGGTTCTTTAAGCTATCTTGCTTAATTATTAACTGTACTTAGCAGCATTGTTGATGAACATTTGAAAAAGCGAAGAAGATTTCTTCTTCGCTTTTTCTTTGCCCTGATTCCCTCTCAGTCCATGATCGCGCGATTAATTTTTGAAAGCTAGGTGAAAACGGTTATGTTTCCATTTATTCATATTGGCCCGCTGAATATCGGCACCTATGGCCTTTGCATTTTGATAGGGGCGGTAGTCGGTATCGGCGTGGCGCTGATCCGGGCGAAACGAAGGGGTTTTCCGGTGGAAGACGCTCTGTTTCTTTCCTTTTTCGCTCTGATCGGTGTGGGAGTGGGCGCCAAGATATTATATCTCATTACCATTCTGCCCGAGCTGATTGAGCATTTTCAGGAGATTTTCACTAGTCTGGAGACCATCAACCTGTTGTTTACCAACGGATTTGTGTTTTACGGCGGCCTGATCGGCGCGGTGTTCGCCATGTGGTGGTATACCCATCACTTCAAAATGGATTTCTGGCAATCGGTAGAGCTGCTGATCCCCTCGGTACCGCTGGTTCACGCTTTTGGCCGGATCGGCTGCTTTTGTGGCGGATGCTGCTATGGAATCCCCTTTGATCCGCCCATCGGCGTCGCTTTTACCAATTCCCCGGTAGCGCCTAACGGTATCCCCCTGTTCCCGGTACAGCTGGTGGAAGCTGGTTTGAATTTTCTGCTGTTTTTCTTCCTGGTCTGGTTTGCCAGAAAGCCCAGGCCTCAGGGCAGGATCCTTGGAGTTTATGTGATCGCCTACGCGGTGATTCGGTTTGTGCTGGAATTTTTAAGGTACGATTACGAACGGGGAATTCTCTGGATTTTCTCTACCTCCCAGTGGATCAGCCTGATTCTTCTGCCCATTGGCATTTGGCTGCTGGTCCGGAAAGTTCAGGAGCGAAAAGTCCCGGTTCCAGAGGAAAGCCCGGAAACGGAGAAAACAGCGGACTGAAAGAGTGCTGCGAAGGGGCGGAACGTCTTTCCACGCGCCAATATTCCGGTGATTACGATAATGGTACCGCCGAGTTTTTGGCCAACCCCACGGGGATGGACCGGTTTATCAGCCAGGCGGTTTCCCTGCGCGACGCCGAGCAGGCGAAGCAGCGCAGCAAGAAGATCAACTTTCCCTTCGATAAATGGGACGTATGGTGCCGTTCCAAGGAAGCAGAGGAAAAAACGGGGCGCTGGACCAAGGCGCCGGAAAGTCTGATCTTTTGTGCTGGGGAAAGGATGGATTTTCCGTGGCCTAAAGGAATGGATGCTGATTTCCCGCGGCTCGGAGCTGGGCGGAATTCCCTGGACGGAGCTATCACCGTGTGGAAGATTTCCGCGCAGCGGGAAGGAAAAGAGTCCGCTGTCACCTTTGACAGGCCCAGAGCTTTTCCGCGGTACCATATGACGGCCGTTCCCGCTCTCAGATAAAAAGGATATGATCGCCCCAAAAGGTTGAAAGTGAATTGTCAAACTAAGAGCAACAGGAAAAGAGTTCAAAGTCCCATAATTC
>CAUFXR010000035.1 GCA_959596515.1 uncultured Oscillospiraceae bacterium | reverse complement strand
TGTACCAGAAGGGCTGACGGGTCTTCAATTTTCATTTAACTTTACAGTCCGTTTAACACAGAAGGGAGCATAATATATGACAAAAATCATACTAAGCGCCGACAGCACCTGCGATCTTGGCGATGAGCTGAAGGCAAAATATCAGGTGCATTATTACCCTTTTCATATTATTTTAGGAGATAAACAGTACCAAGATAATGTGGATATTACGCCGGAGGAAATTTTTCAGGCTTATTGGGAACGAAAGATCCTGCCAAAAACAGCGGCGATCGGTGTGGGAGAATATTTGGAATATTTTCGAAAGTGGGTGGAAAACGGTTATCAGGTTATCCACTTGAATCTGGGTTCCGGAATTTCGTCCGCCTATCAGAACTGTTGTACTGCGGCTAGGGAACTGGGCAATGTTTTCCCCATTAATTCCGGGAATCTTTCCTCAGCTGTTGGATTACTGGTGGTGGAAGCCGGGAAAAGAATTTCCCAGGGGATGCCGGCGCCGCAAATTCAAAAGGAAATTCAAGAACTGACCACTAAATGCCACGGCAGTTTTGTATTGGACACTTTAGAGTTTCTCCATGCGGGAGGCAGATGTTCTGCTGTAGCGGCGCTAGGCGCTAACTTACTCCGGTTAAAGCCGTGCATTGAGGTAAATAACTGGGACGCCACTATGCGGGTTGGGAAAAAGTATCGGGGCGATTTGGATAAGGTGCTGGTACAATATACCCGAGATAAGCTGATGAATCGGGATGATTTGAATCTGGACCGGTGCTTTTTGGTCAACGCCGGAGTTTCTAAAGAGCGTTTAAACTTAGTGAAAAAAACCATTGAGGAATGCGCTGATTTCGAGCACATTTATGTTACCCAAGCGAGTTGTACGATTTCTTGTCACTGTGGCCCGAACACCTTAGGTGTCATGTTTTTGACCAAATAAGCAAAGTTTCAGACCAGAAATGCGAAATGAAACGTATAGCGTGGCAGAACAGTTTTTGTTTTAGTTTGTCATACTTCATAGCAAATATATTATAAAAAATACATTTTTATGGCTGAACATGTTAAAGTCTAAATGAAAAGAGGTAAATCCAGATGGATTTACCTCTTTTTTTGTGAAAGCAATGACCTTTTAGTGATGGCAGTGGTCGTGCCCGCCACAGGAGCCTTCGTGATGCCCGCCGCAGGAGCTACCGTGGTCGCTATGATGCGAACAGGTAATATTCGGCTGGAAATGAAGAGTACCAGACAAGTAATCCTGCACCCGGTCATCCACATTGCCGGTAACCCCGCCAAAAAATTGGATACCAGACTGAGTTAATGCGTTTTGAGCGCCAGCTCCCATATTTCCGCAGATTACAATGGAAACATTGCGGTCAGCTAAAAAGCCGGCTAAAGCACCGTGTCCGCTATCTCCGGTATCAACGATTTCGGAAGAAAGTATTTTTTGATTGTCAACTGTAAAAATTTTAAACTGTTTAGTGTGTCCAAAATGCTGGTATACGGTTCCGTTGTCATAGGTTACTGCAATTTTCATGGAACAGCCTCCTGTAAAAATTAATTTTTCCAAACATACCATAGCACCGTTTTGGTCATATGTCAACAATGGAAATGGAATTTCGAAAGCTTTGTAACTTTATCACGTAATTTTTTAAGAATTTCACGTATGATAAACCAAAGAGAAAACTAAAGGAGGATTTTCCATGTCAATCATAACCATTACCAAAGATAATTTTCAGAGTGAGGTCTTGAGTTCCCCTCAGCCGGTATTGATGGATTTTTGGGCGCCTTGGTGCGGCCCGTGCAAAATGTTGTCGCCGGTGGTAGAGGAAATCGCTGAGGAAGCCGATCACGTCAAAGTGGGCAAGGTAAACATAGACGAACAGCCTGAGCTGGCGGAATGGTTCGGTGTGATGACAATTCCTACGCTGATTCTGATGGAGCGGGGAAGGATCGCTGGAAACACCATAGGATTGAAGCCAAAGGGAGAATTGATGAAACTTCTTCCTCAATAAAGGTTTATTTAAATCAGAAAAAACAAAGTTTTCAGGAGGAGAATAAATCTGAATAGCGCGGAATACTAAAAAGTGAAAAATCATAAAATAAAGCGAGGAATCAAGTGATGACAAAACATCAAAAATTTTATCGCTGTCACCATTGTGGAAATCTGGTAGGTTTGATAGAAAACGCCAGCGTTCCTCTCATATGCTGCGGCGAACCTATGGAAGAGCTAAAAGCGAACACGACAGACGCGGCGCGGGAAAAGCATGTGCCGGTAGTAACCGGAAAGGGAGATCATATCCGAGTGTCTGTAGGAGATGTAGATCATCCCATGGAAGAAAATCATCTTATTCAATGGATATATTTGCAGACTAAGCACGGCGGACAGAGAAAAGAGCTTAGACCGGATGAAAAACCGGAAACGAATTTTTGCCTGGTGGATGATGAGCCTATTGCGGTGTTTGCCTATTGCAATCAACATGGACTCTGGAAAACCGAACTTTCCAAATAGCAGCTTCCATAGAAAGGATTGTGGGAAATCCAACGGCTGCCTTGCTCCCTGAGACTATTTTTTAAGGATAAAGCCTGACATTTGTAATTTATCTGGTGCCTAAAAAATTCCAACATGATTTCTTTGAAAAATTTAAAAGGGAAAATTTAAAAGATCAAAAATCAAAAAATGGATCAATGGCATCAACTTTTTAGAGACCACGTGTACTTTACCCATTGGAAACAACCCATCACTGTAAAATCCCCCCAGAGGATATACGCTGCCGAAAGGAAGCGGTTTCACTATGGGGGATTTTATGTATCCGGATAACTATCAGAATCTGCTTTTTCTTCAAAACTTGCTGTACAAGAGGTGGTGAAAAATGCTTAATCAGGAGCAGCTCGCGTTTTTGGCTGAGGTATTGCCCTGCTGGAAAGAACTGAATCGAGAACACCAAAAAGTTTTAGAAAGAACTGTGACAGAACAAAGCGTTAGAAAGGGCGAATATCTATATCGCGGCGACAGAGACTGTACCGGCGTTTTCTGGATAAGGCAGGGACAGGCAAGAGTATTTTTAATCTCTGGGACGGAAAAACAGATCACGCTTTATCGGCTTTTAGAACGGGACAGCTGTTTTTTATCCGCGTCCTGCGTTATTAAAAATATCAACTTCGATGTGTTTATCCAGGCGGAGAAGGACTGCAGAATATTATTGTTGCCCGCGAATACCTATCAAGAATTAATGGAGAAATCTTTCCCACTAGCTACTTACTGCAATCAGATTTTAGCTTCACGTTTTTCCGATGTCATGTGGGTGATGGAACAAACGGTATTTACTAGTTTTGATCGAAGATTAGCTCTGTTCCTTCTGGAACAAAAATCGATTGATGAAAGTGTAAATTTACAGATTACCCATGAAGCCATTTCGAATCATTTAGGTACCGCTCGTGAGGTGGTGACCAGGATGCTGAAATATTTTCAAGAGGAAGGCTTAGTGTCCCTATCTCGGGGGACGATTGAAATCGTAGACGAAAAAAGACTGAAAAATTTGGCTTACACTATTTGAGCGCCATCGATCCTCTAATAAGCAAAGAATCAGCAGTAGATATTCAAAGCAAAATATCTGACTTGGAACCATTAAATAAACCATGAAAAAGAAAACTTGTCTATTGGTTCACCTCGGCGGGACCTGCTTTTTGGCTGAGGTAGAATTACGGGGCTTAAAAACTTGTCTATTTGTCCATCCCCAGCGGGGATACCTGCAACACTTCAAGACAAACGAATTGTTCGCAAGAGTTCAGCAAAATCACTTTTCTACCGTGGTTTTCTCGAGAAGCAACCCGAGACGCCTTTAGATCACTTATCGTTTATACGTTTATCCGGTTGTGGATTTGGTGATAATCGGTGCTTTCACGTCCTGTTTGCAGCGAAAGCTTTTCACTTTTCCAGCAAGTCTTAAGGTGCTCATCCCGTTGAAGCGTAAAAAAAGACAAAATTCCCAGTGAAATCGGAATTTTGTCTTTTTTAAATATAATCCGCAGGTAGGCGTAACAGGTTAAACCGTTAGTCCGGCTACCCAGTCCTGAAAAGATTTCAGCCATATGTATTTATCAACGGGAACGCCCAAAACTATCATTACAACTAAAACGATCAAAAGGAACAAAATGAAAAGTAAAATCCAGATCAAAAGGGAGCGGGCAAACGCCTTGCGGTTAGCGTTGGCTTTTTTTCGAAAGGCCCATACAAATAAAAGTACTAGATTGATTCCGGGAATGAGCAATAAAAACTCCGTCCAGAAAAAGCTGGCGGTTTTTAGGGGCCTCTGACGCTTTGCCATCCGGCGGATATACGCTTCTTCCAGTTTCTTTTCCGGACTAACTTTCTTTCCGTCATGAGATTCCTTTACTTCCAGATTGTGGTGGGTTTCTGCTTCCGCGGCGGCCGCACCATTAACAGAGACGGTATCATCAGAAGAAGCGTTTTGTGTGCCGGCCGTATTGGAAACCGAAATGGTTTCCTGCGGATCTCCGGGATCTGGGCTCTCCATGTTTGTTTTATCCTCTTCGGATTTTTCAGGGGAGGATTCTCCATCAGCAGATTTCTCGGCGGAATTTTCTGCAACAGCAGTCTCATAACCAATGGAAGCTGTAGCGTCTTCCTTGTCGCTTTCAGGCTGTGCCTGAGATTGCAAAGACTCTGATGATTCTTCAGTCGCGTTTTCCGAAAATATGTCTTCCGAAGCGTTAAAATCAGAACCGCTGGAAGATTCCGAAGAGCTCCCGCTTGAAGCTTCGCTGTCCTCAGCGGGCACCAAGGGCACACTTTCAGAAAGCTCATTTTTTTCGTTTCCTGAAAGTCCGTTTTGCTCTTCCTGGGTAGAGAATGTTTTTTCTGCCGTGGGGATTTCTTCTTTTTGTAATATTTCTTCTATTTTATGACCACAGTAACCGCATACTAGGCTGTCGCTGGGGATGTTTTTTTGACAATGAGGACAAATCATAAGAAACCCTCCCTAAGTTAGAATCTTTGACTCAATTATACCTGAAAAGGTTTTAAAATACAAGCAATCATAGGAATGGTTGCACTTTCTTCCAAAAATAGTATAATAGTAACGTTAGAAATTTTTAATAAGCCCAATCCCAAGTTAGGAGGGTAATCATGATTACCAATGCAAAGGATTTTTATGCGTCAATCAAAGGAAAGCGGGTGGCGTTTTGTGGTATCGGTGGGAGTAATCTGCCACTGATTTCTATTTTTCAGAAAAAGGGTGCCGTTGTGTTGGCCTGCGATAAAAGAGAACGGGAAAAGCTTGGCGAAACAGGGGAAAAGCTGGAACACCAGGGGGTAGAGCTCCATTTAGGAGAAGACTATTTGAAGAATTTAAACGCGGATATTATTTTCCGCACGCCGGGTATGCCTTATTATCTGCCGGAATTAGTAGAAGCCAGAGAACTGGGCGTGGTAGTTACGTCGGAAATGGAAGTATTCTTTGATCTCTGCCCCTGTAAGATCTACGCGGTTACCGGCAGCGATGGGAAAACCACGACCACTACGATTATCTCTGAAATGCTGAAGGCTGCCGGGAAGACTGTCCATCTGGGAGGAAATATCGGATGTCCGCTGCTTCCTAAAGTGGAAGAGATCCGGTCAGACGATGTGGCGGTGGTGGAGCTTTCCAGCTTCCAGCTGATTTCTATGCGGAAAAGCCCAGATGTTGCGGTGGTTACCAACCTGGCGCCCAATCATTTGGATATTCATAAAGACATGCAGGAGTATGTCGATGCGAAAAAGAATATTATTCTCCATCAAAACGCTTTTGGCAGATCTGTTCTGAATTTGGATAACGAGATCACCCAGAGTTTCGCTCCGCTTGTGCGGGGAGATCTTTCTTATTTCAGCCGGAAGAACAAAACCGATCATGGCGTATGTTTAAACGGCGGCACCATTTGTTATTGTAAAAACGGAGTGGTTACCCGAATCATGGATACAAAGGATATCCGAATTCCGGGAAACCACAATGTAGAAAATTATATGGCCGCCATCGCGGCAGTTTGGGGCGAGGTTTCGCCGGAGCAGATGCGCCAGGTGGCGGAAAGTTTTCCGGGCGTGGAGCATCGGGCGGAATTTGTGCGGAATGTGGACGGAGTGGACTATTACAATGATTCCATCGCCTCCAGCCCGACTAGGACAATTTCCGGAACCCTGTCCCTCTATCCAGAGAAAATTATTTTGATCGCGGGTGGCTACGATAAAAAAATCCCTTATGACGTGATGGGTCCGGTGGTCAATGATAGGGTAAAACTTTTGATTTTAATGGGAAACACAGCGGATAAGATCCAGGCAGCTGTCACTATGGCTGAGAATTATCATCCGGAGGAGATCCAGATCATTCGGGTGAAGAATATGGAAGAAGCTGTGGAAGCAGCACATCAGCATGCGCGCAAGGGCGATGTGGTCTCGTTGTCGCCGGCCAGTGCCAGCTTTGACCTCTATCCCAATTTCGCGGCAAGAGGAAACCACTTTAAAGAGCTTGTCAACGCTTTATAATTGAGCGATCTAGACCAATAAAAAGGCTGGGACGCAGTCGGACGGATGCTGAAAAGCTTTTTGTAGGATCCGCTGACTTATTGTCCAGCCCTAAAAAGCAGAAGAGAGGAAACCGCTATGAGCCGAGGACTAAAGGAACTGATTTTTAACTTGTGCGCGGCACCGGGCACTTCTGGGCAGGAGCCTGTAGAGATTGCCGCCCGGGAACTTGGAAAATACGCCGAAGTGCGTATCGATCAAAATAATAACGTTATCGGAGAGTTTGGAAATCCCGACAGCCAATATCACATTATGCTGGATGCTCATCTGGATCAGATTGGCTTTATAATCACCGCGGTCGATGAGAAAGGGTTCCTCCGCTTCGCGCCAGTTGGCGGCTTGGATCGCCGGGTCATGGCGGGAAGTCCAGTGACAGTATTCGGTAAGGAACTGGTGACCGGAATCGTGTGCTGTATGCCGCCGCATTTGTCAGACGGCGGGGAGGACAAGGCTTTGCCATTTGATAAAATGGCCCTAGATGTAGGCTTGTCCGGTGAAACCGCTAAAGAGCGTATTCCTTTGGGCAGCCGGGGAATTCTATATAGCCAGCCGCAGGAACTTTTGAATAACCGGCTGTCTGTCGGGGCTTTGGATGACCGATGCGGGGTGGCAGCGCTGCTGCGTACCGTAGAAATCCTCTCTAAAGAAAAGCCGGATGCTAGAATAACGATTCTGTTCAGTGCCCAGGAGGAAACGGGAGGCAGTGGAGCGACGACTGGAGCTTATCAGATAGATCCCCAGGAGGCGATTATGGTAGATGTCAGCTTTGCGAAACAACCGGGGGTTACCTCGGTCACAGCGGCGAAGCTGGGAGGGGGCCCTATGATCGGCGTGTCCCCAACGCTGAATCCAGGGGTGACAGGCCTGTTGTTTGAAACGGCGAAAAAAGAGGGAATTCCCTACCAAACCGAAGTCATGGGAGGCGCGACTGGGACCAATGCCGATGAGGCCGCGGTGATCAAAGACGGTGTGGCTTGTGGCCTGGTATCCATTCCTCAGCGGAATATGCACACCCCGGCTGAGGTTGTCTCTTTGGAGGATGTAGAGAATACAGCCCGCTTGCTGGCCTCTTATATTATCGCTAGGGGGTGCCAACATGACTGATTTTAAGCTTTTGGAGGACCTTTGCCGGATCCGGGGGATTTCTGGTCAGGAAAAAGCGGTGCGGGAGATGATTATTGATCAGATTAAACCCTATGCGGACCAAATTACCGTAGACCCATTAGGAAATCTACTGGTCTTTAAAAAAGGCGTGAAAAGGGCGAAAACCAAGCTAATGCTTTCCGCCCACATGGATGAGGTGGGCTTTCTGGTTACACATGTCACAGAAGATGGATTCTTAAAAATAGCGCCGGTGGGCGGTATCGATAAGCGAGTGGTGCCTGGTAAGCGGGTCCTGGTAGGGGAGCAGGGACTTCCCGGTGTGATCGGGATTCAGCCGATTCATTTGTCGAAAGATGAAGAGCGGGAGAAAACACTGCCGTTCGACCAGCTTGCGGTGGATATCGGTGCCACCAGCCGTGAAAACGCTTTAGAGAATATCGCTTTAGGAGATATGGTAACTTTCGCATCAGTCTTCGATTTCAGCGACGGTACGGTGAAATCGAAAGCCATTGACGACAGGGCGGGATGCGCTCTGCTCATTGAGCTTTTAAAAGAGGAACTTCCCTTTGATCTTCACTTTTCTTTCGTGGTACAGGAGGAGGTAGGCTGCCGGGGAGCAAAGGCGGCTGCTTACACTGTAGCGCCTGAGGCCTGTATTGTGGTGGAATCCACTACTGCTGCCGATATTGCCGGTGTGGAAGAAGAAAAGCAAGTGTGTCATGTCGGCGGGGGAGCGGTAATTTCTTTTATGGATCGCAGTACGATTTACGACAGGGAATATTTTCGGTTAGCCCAGCGTGTAGGGACTAAGGCTGGAGCCAAAGTGCAGGTGAAGCAGGCGGTAGCCGGTGGCAATGACGCCGGGGCGATTCATGTGAGCAGAGGCGGTGTCCGTACAATCGCGGTATCTTTGCCGTGCAGATATCTTCATTCCGCCGTTGGATTGATTGCTCAGGAGGACTACGAAAGTGTCAAGAAGACAGTGCGGGCTTTGGCAGAGGTCATCCCATCGGGAGAGCCACAGTGATTCATTTTTTGGAAAAAGACCAGCTTCCGCAGCTTTACCGTTTTTGCTACGGTGACCCATTTGGTTGCAGGATTGCCTCTCTGGCTTTAGCCTATGGAACGAATAGTGGATTTGCCGAGTTTTGGCTGCAAACCGCGGAAAACGGAAAAGTCTGCGGGGCGATTTCCCGGCTGAACGGTGCCGTAACGATGCAGCTTTCTCCTGATGCTGACCAGGAGGAATTAGAGGCGTTTTTGTCTCATATCGGTTATGGAACGGTTTTGCGGGAATATGACCGTCAGACCGGCACCGGTGAGGTAATGGAATGGACGGAGAAAGGTAATACGGTTCGAATCGATGAAAATGTCACTTTTGCGAAGGAACCTACGCTTTCTCAAATTTATGATTTGTTGAAGCAGTGTGAAGATGAGAGCTTCCAGGTGCCCGAATTTGATGCGTTTTATGTAGATGTTTCTCATCGGCTCCGCTACCATACCGCAAGACTTGCAGCTTTGGAACAAAAGGAAAAGTTATTAGCCTGTGGCTTTTCACTGTGGGAAACCCCGGATTCCGCCGTATTGGGGGCGGTTGCGGTAACCCCACAGGCCAGAGGAAAAGGACTGGGTTCGGCGGTGGTGCTTCGACTTCAGAAACAGCTGGCGGGGAAAAGAGTATATCTTTTTCGCGCCAATGGAAAAAACGGAAAATTTTATCAGCGTTTGGGATTTACCCATAGAACATATTTCAGGGAAGGAACAGGAACAGATGTCAGAATTTTTTCACATAGACCCTAGAATCGAGAAGGCTGCCCAAAAGGCATTGGAACTTTGCCGGGAGGATTTTTTGAGGATTGAGGAAACCACAGAATATAATCAGCAAAAAATGCTGGCTGCCTTTGCGAAGACTGGCGTCAGTGAAAGCCATTTTGTGGCTTCTACGGGTTACGGCTATGGTGACCGTGGGCGGGACGCCTTGGATCAGGTTTATGCGCTGGCTTTCCAGGCAGAGGACGCGCTGGTGCGGCATAATTTTGTCAGTGGCACTCATGCTTTGACTGTGGCTCTTTTTGGTGTACTCCGCCCGGGAGATACGATGCTCAGCGTTACTGGAATCCCGTATGATACCTTACGTGGCGTTATTGGCCTGGAAGGAGATTCCAGCGGTTCGCTAAAGGAATTTGGAATCCAGTATGAGCAGGTGGAACTAATGGATAATGGCAGACTGGATTTTGATGCCATTGCCAAGAGAGTAAAGCCTGGATTAAAAATGGTATATTTACAGCGTTCCCGGGGATACAGTCTGCGTCCATCTTTGTTTGTGGAAGAAATCGAGAAGGTCGCTAAACTGGTAAAATCTCAGGCGCCGGATTGCATTGTTATGGTGGATAATTGTTACGGAGAGTTTGTGGAAAAAATCGAGCCTACCGGTCATGGCGCGGATTTGATGGCGGGTTCTCTGATCAAAAATCCCGGTGGTGGCGTTGCGCCTACCGGCGGCTATATTGCCGGACGGGCGGATTTAGTGGAACAATGCGCTTATCGTCTGACGACACCAGGAACCGGCCGGGAGATCGGAGCCACTTTAGGACAGAATCGAGAGTTGTTTATGGGTGCGTTCCATGCGCCTCATGTTACCGGAGAAGCTTTAAAGACCGCGGTGTTTGCCGCTGCTTTCTATGAACTTTTAGGGTTCGGGGTCACCCCTCGTTTCAGTGACCCGAGGGCGGATATCATTCAAGTGATGAAACTTGGCAATGAAAAATCCCTAATCGCTTTTTGTCAGGGAATTCAAAAAGGGGCACCGGTGGATTCTTTTGTTACGCCGGAACCCTGGAATATGCCGGGATATGACAGTCAGGTAATTATGGCTGCCGGAGCGTTTACTTTAGGCGCCTCGATTGAGCTTTCTGCCGATGCCCCCCTGCGGGAACCCTATGCCGCGTGGATGCAGGGTGGATTAAACTTTCATAGCGGGAAATTAGGTGTTATGCTGGCAGCACAAGCTATGTTGGAAAATGGTACGTTGTATTTTTAATAAATTTAAAACTTGCAATTTTTGTTTTCCTTGTGTATAATAAATAGGCTATTAAGAATGACCTTCGAGCCATAAGATAGGCGGGTATGGCGGAATTGGCAGACGCGCTAGATTTAGGTTCTAGTGGGAACCCCCGTGCAGGTTCAAGTCCTGTTACCCGCACCATAAGAGGGCACTAAAAAAGATGCCTAAGCAAAAAACCTCGATAAAATCGAGGTTTTTTCGCATTTTCAGGGCAAGTTTTTCAGCATAGATTCTATAGATGCCAAACGGCAAAAATCCTATACTGACAGGACTTAAACCCACAAATAGCAAAAATCGCACTGAAAGGCGTATGGAGAGTTAAAAATTCATACGCCTTTTTCTTTTGCCCAAAATCATTATTATTCTCCCTGTTGGCATGCAGCAATAAAATATTAACACATCATTTTAAAGCCTTTTGTTTTTGATTATCACAGCAAAAACTGAAGGCTTTTTTATTGAAAGGAAAAAGTTATGTGTTCAGAAATCAGGAGTACGATTCTTTGGTGTTTACCTTGTTCTACACGCCATTAAACAAACTTTTACAGATGTAAAGCGGTCGTATTTTGCGGGTAAAGCAAGGTCGAAAAATAAGCAGGTGAAAGGAACGGGGTTGCTGAGGCTTCCCCGTTCCGGTTCACAGCGGACGGCAATGCCGACCGCATCAGGGTTTTACGACTCTTTTGGCTATCAGAAACCATAGGGGTTGCAAAACCGTCCGAATACCTGTTGTCGGGGTTGTAGGTAACCATAATTACCGACTGTGCAAGTAAAAAAAGAGGGGTTGTAGCAGGCGTTGTAAAACAAATAAGCAGATGGATCATGTTTGAGAACAAGAAAAAAATTAACCTGTGGATGTATCCTGATAGCTTTGAAAAGGTGGATATTATTTGCTTTAAAAAATCTATTTTTACTCACAAGGGAGTAGTCTGCCTGTCTTGTGGACTTAGGGGTGGTTCATTATGGACCTCCTTGAAGTCCCCACTTTAAGAGAGATTACAGCAGAAAGAAAAAACATTTTATTTTAAAGAACTTATATTTACATTTCATTCACAAATTTAGGATTGCGTTTCTGCATTATTCTAATGTATAATAAAATAAATACTATTTTATTATTTTGTATTTTATATTGTTAAATGGGGGCATAAAAATATGCCGCGAAAATCTTATTCTATTGAAGAGCGCCAACGAGTGAAGGAAGCATTAATGACTACTGTCCTTCAGTGCATCATAGATAGAGGTCTGATCCATAGCAGCATTGATATTCTGTGCAGGAAAGTAGGTATATCAAAAACCTTTTTTTACACTTTTTTCTCTTCCAAAGAAGAATTGGTCATACAGGCTCTTCGGTATCAACAACCCAAACTGATCTGTTATCAGGAGCGTCATTACTCAGAAGATCAACACTATACAACTTCTCGCCCAGTGGGCGAGAAGTTAAGTCTGTTCTTGCTCCTTGCCGCTTCATTGCGTCCAGTTTCATTTTGTAAGCAAAAGCCTTTTCGGACGGGAGGATTTTTTCACGCTGCAAGTTGCTATCCACCATAACGATAATGGCTTCATCGTCGGTAAGATTGCGAACAATACAGGGGATTTTTGAAAGCTCGGCCAGTTCAGCCGCGCGCTTTCGCCTGTGTCCGGCAACCATTTCATACCCACCGTCCGGCTTTTCCCGCACAAGGGCAGGCACTAAAACGCCATGCTCCTTGACGCTTTCCGCCATTTGCTGCATTTCTTCGTCCATTCGTACCTTGAACGGGTGGTTAGGAAAATCGCTGATTTCTGCCGGTGACAGATTGATAACACGTTCCAGTTTGGCTTCATCGCGGCTTTCCTGTGTGGAAAATAGATCATCTACCGAGGTCAGCAGACCGGCTACGCTGTTTTTCGCCAATCTCCATCACCTCCTGTACCAAAGTCCGATAGGCTTCCGCCGCTTTCCCTCGCGGCTCATGGCGGAAAATACTCTTATCCGCCGTACTGATTTCCGCTAAACGTACCGTTGCAGGAATAACCGCTTGCATAACGGGTAAATGCTTGCCGAAATTTTCTTTGACCGCCGAAATGACTTCTTTGCGGAAATTCGTTTCATTTGCCATTGTCAGAAATACGCCGCCGATTTTCAGATTGTGGTTGATACCTTTTTTCACATTCTGCATGGTGCCGACCAGCTCTGTCATATCCTCTGCGGCCAAATAATCGGCCTGTACCGGCACCAACACATAATCCGAAGCGGAAAGGGCGTTGATAACCAGCATACCGAGGGACGGATTACAGTCGAGCAGCACATAGTCGTAGGGCTTCTTGATACTGTTTACATAGCGCCGCAATACGGTTTCGCGGCTCAACGTGTTCACAAGGCTCACTTCTACAGCCGATAAAGTTCGGTTTGCCGGAACAAAATCAAAGCCCTCATGGTGGTGCAGGATTTCCGGGTGGCTGCTGTTCTCCATATCTGCCACAACATCATTCAAGGCGTTGCCAAGCGTTACAGGCAGGTCGTGGGGCTTTCTTTGCCCAAGCATTTTGGTGAGATCACCTTGCGGGTCAACATCTACAAGCAGAACATTTTTCCCGTTCATGGCCAGTCCTGCGCCGATGTTATATACGCTGGTGCTTTTTCCAACGCCGCCTTTCTGATTGGCTACTGCAATGACCTTTGGTTTTGCCATAGGCGGTTTCCTCCTTTTTCATAGATTTAGCCCTCCATTGGCAAGATGGAGGGCTATGTACGGAGGAATGAAAAAACCGCCTATTCTATTGCAGAATAAGCGGTGGTTTGTGTCAATATGTTGTTTTCAGATTTTCTTTACAGGGGCACACATCACTTTCAATAGCAGCTCGTCTATGCAACCGGAATCCCTGTTTTCCCGGATCAGAGCATTCCGCAGCCGGTTTAGGCTTTGAATCACGATAGCAGCTTCATCGGACGTATATGCAACAAAATATTTTTGCTTTTTCATCTGGCTCGCCTCCTTTGTGCTTTCATTATATATGGAGGGGAGGATAGCCGCAAATGTGCAATTTTCATGCTTGG
Organism: uncultured Oscillospiraceae bacterium; assembly: GCA_959596515.1. Taxonomy (GTDB): domain Bacteria; phylum Bacillota; class Clostridia; order Oscillospirales; family Acutalibacteraceae; genus Clostridium_A. The sequence continues at coordinate 9,805 of CAUFXR010000035.1, read as the reverse complement.
TTTGAGTAGCAAAGTGGTCATAACATTAGATTTTCTCGGTGAAATATATTCGTCTGCTGCCAAAAACCTTGATTTCATGCGGGTTTGCGAAAGTGTCGTTATGAACATCCGTACCAGTTTGAGTGTTCGCAAGGGGTTTTGCGAACACTTTTTCTTTTTCAAATCCGTTATGAGTACTCGCGCCAGGCAAGGGCTTGGAGCCAATCTGCGCTCCAGGCTTTTTTGTTCAATCAAAATACACGTGATTATCTGGAATTTTTTAATTTTTAGAGAGATATCGAGTGTCAACAACTGATATTGCTGACACTCGATATCTAATTTGTTATCTTTATTTTGTAAATCCAGCTTACTAAAAAGAGCTTGACATTTCTCTTTTTTTGTAGTATCCCGATGATAGGGCATGTTTATTTTCGTTAAATGAACGCCGAAGATTGACCGTTAGGAGGACTATCATTATGTATTTGGAAGAATTATTCGGCTTGAAGGGAAAGGTGGCCGTAGTGACAGGCGGTGCCAGAGGTACCGGGAAGGTAGTGGCGCAAGGGCTAGCTAAAGCTGGAGCGAAGGTAGCTATTTTGTGCCGTTCCGGAGCTGAGGAAACGGTAAGCCTGATCGAAAAAGAGGGCGGAGAGGCTTTGTCCATTGTGACTGATGTTTCCGTGGAAGAACAGGTGAAAAGTGCTTATACGCAAATTTTGGAACATTGGGGCTCTCTGGATATTGTATTCAACAATGCAGCGATTGGCGATCATAAATCCTCTTTAGAGGTTACTATCGAGGAATTCCGCAAGGTAGTAGATGTTAATCTGACCGGTGAGTTTATTGTCGCCAGGGAAGCAGCCAGAATCATGGTAGAACGGGGAATCAAAGGCAGTATTATCAATATGGCTTCTATGTCTGGTAGCGTGGTGAATATTCCTCAGTGGCAGTGTTCCTATAACGCTTCGAAAGCGGGAATTATTCATATGACGAAATCCCTGGCGGTGGAATTTGCTGAATATGGAATCCGCGTTAACTGTTTAAGTCCTGGCTATATTGGTACGGAGCCTAACAAAAAGACCCCGAAGGATATGATGGATGTGTGGCTGAGAATGACCCCCATGAAGCGTATGGCGGAGCCGGAGGAAATGGTTCCCGCGGTGATATATTTTGCCAGCGGCGCTTCGGGTTATACCACTGGTAGCGAACTGATTGTAGACGGCGGCTATAGCTGTATTTAATCGGCGCCATATTTATTGAGGCGAATGATAGGACAAACAGGATTTATGACCGATCGCAATGATGTACCTTACAGTACACTAAATTTTATTTTTACTGGTGATGCTTACCTGTAGTCTGTAAACGGATTGGTTTTTATCAGCGACTTTTCCTATTGCATCTTACTTACTGCGATCGTTCCCTTTTCTTGATCCTTAAGCTAAAATCTTTTGGGTAGAGGTTTCCATCGTTTTTTTTGACTACTCTTCTATAGCACATAAAAAGCCTTTGACGCTCTTAATGAATAGCGTCAAAGGCTTTTTCTTTCTATTGTTTACAGATGTATCACCATGCTTCGTACCCATGAATACAGGACGGAAAAATCATCATTGTTGCGCACCTGTTTGAACGGTGTGAAGATGGCTGAAATCAATTTCTTTTTCAATGTTATGACGATGCATATAAACACTTTCCACAATTCCGACGCCAAGGTAAAGACAAGCCACGGAAGAGCCTCCGGAACTGAAGAAGGGAAGAGTAATACCAATGACCGGCAGTAGTCCCAGACACATACCTACGTTGATAACGGTCTGAACCGCCAGCATGGAGAAAAAACCAAAACAAAGGAATTTCCCTAGATCATCTTTAGCGGTAAGAGCATTCATAACACAGCGGAGCATCAGAAGCAAAAGAAGTCCCAGCAGGACAATACAGCCAATAAAACCCAGTTCCTCTCCGGCTACAGAGAAAATAAAATCGTTCTCCTGATAGGGAACTGACCCTGCCGCCACCCTAGGGCCTTCATAGTATCCTCGTCCATACATTTCACCGGAGGCGATGGAGATTTTTCCTTGAAGCTGCTGGTAGCCAAAACCATTAGGATCAGATTCCAAATTAAACAGCGTCCAAAACCGCATTTTTTGATCTTCATTTAACACTCGGTACCATAAGATTGGAATACTGACTCCGGCGCAGATGAGTAACGCTAAATAGTACCTAAGCTGAACGCCGGCTACAAAGGTCATAATCAGGAACATAAAGCCGAACACCAAGGCGGTGCCATCATCGCCCATATAATGGATCAGTGCAATGGGTACCAAGGCATGGAGGCACAGTGTCATAACTCCAATAAAAGTTTTCAGTTTGTTCCGTTCTTTCAGAACCGCTAAATGCTTGGAAAAGGTGACGATAAAAAAGATTTTTACCAGCTCCGACGTTTGAAAGGTTCTGCCGGCAATTCGAATCCAGGCTTTGTCATCCGTACCGGCCACTTGAATTCCAAAAATGGAAGTATAAACCAGCGCCAACACCCCGACTACGGCGAAAACATACCAAAATTTACACACCACATTGTAATCCATCAGGGAAATCACAACAGCACAGATATAGCCCAGGCCTACCGCCAATACCTGGGTGGCCAAAAATCCCGATTCCGAGTCGGCAGACCGGGAAACCGAATTGATCAGGGCAAAACCATAGACAGACGCAGCGATGGTTAAAATCCAAAAGATATAATCAGTGCGCTTGAAAAAATCGCCAACCATACCTAAGAATTTTTTCATAGAAAACCTCCAGTTTTAGGGGTAATGTTTTATTTTACCTCAAAACAGATCAATCATAAACGAATGTTAGATATTTGTTTCATTATAGTATTTCTCAAAAGCAAGTTCAAGTAAAATACTTTTAACAAATTCTAAAATCTGCCCTTTTGAGATAAAAAACAAATATTTTTTAATTAGCGAAGAAAAAACAAGAAACCGATGGTTTTTGCTTTTTTTTATAAGAAATTTATGATATAATTTTTTGAGAATGATTTCGAGTGAGGAGATTGGGATTATGTTAAGCGATATCCAAATTGCGCAGCAAGCGACCTTGAAACCGATCACAAAGATCGCCCAGGAATTGGGGATCGAGGAAGAAGAGTTGGAGCCCTATGGCCGATATAAGGCCAAGGTCAACGACAGGCTTTTTCAGCGGATGAAAGATCGGAGAGACGGAAAGCTGGTTTTAGTAACGGCCATTAACCCCACGCCAGCGGGAGAGGGAAAAACCACTGTTACCACCGGTTTAGGACAAGCTATGGCGAAAATTGGAAAGAAAGCGATTATCGCATTAAGAGAACCGTCATTGGGTCCGGTATTTGGCGTCAAAGGTGGTGCTGCGGGAGGCGGTTACTCCCAGGTGCTTCCGATGGAGGACATCAATCTCCACTTTACCGGAGATATGCACGCCATTACCGCCGCGAACAATTTACTGTGCGCTATGTTGGATAATCACATTCACCAGGGGAATTCGTTGAATATTGATCCCAGAAGAGTCCTGATCAAGCGGTGTCTGGATATGAATGACCGTGAGCTAAGAAATATCGTGGCTGGTTTAGGCGGCAAAATCAACGGCGTTCCCAGAGAAGATGGTTTTGTCATCACCGTGGCAACGGAGATTATGGCGATTCTCTGCCTGGCGAAGGATCTCATGGACTTAAAACAACGTTTTGGGAAAATCCTGGTGGCCTATACTTATTCCGGCGATCCGGTTTACGCTAAGGATTTGAAAGCGGAAGGCGCTATGACCGCGCTGATGAAGGACGCCATTATGCCCAATTTAGTACAGACCCTGGAGGGAACCCCAGCGATTATGCATGGCGGACCGTTCGCTAATATCGCTCATGGATGCAATTCTGTGCGTGCGACGAAGCTTGCCTTGAAGCTGGCGGATTACTGTATCACGGAGGCGGGGTTCGGCTCTGATTTAGGAGCGGAGAAATTCTTTGATATCAAATGCCGGCTGTCCGGCTTAAAGCCTTCTGCGGTGGTTTTGGTCGCCACTGTGCGGGCGCTGAAATATAACGGCGGTGTTCCCAAGACAGAGCTTGGCGCTGAGGACCTGGCGGCCCTGGAAAAGGGCGTTGTCAATTTGAAAGCTCATATTGAAAACATGAGGAAATATAAGGTTCCAGTGGTAGTAGCGATTAACCGCTTCTTGTCTGACAGTGACCGTGAGCTTCAGCTTATCGAAAAGACTTGTAATGACTGCGGCGCGGATTTTGCCTTGACAGAAGTGTTCGCCAAAGGCGGAGAGGGCGGCAAGATTTTGGCACAAAAGGTAGTTGATGCTTGTGAAAAGCCGTCCGACTTTACACCAATCTATGCTGATGAGTTAACGGTTCCGGAGAAGGTAGAAACTCTAGCGAAGGAAATCTACGGCGCTGATGGGGTAACTTATACAGCCGCCGCGCGAAAAGCTTTGAAAGAAATTCAGGCTTTAGGTGGGGACAAGCTTCCCGTATGCGTGGCGAAAACCCAATATTCCTTGTCTGACAATCCATCTTTGCTGGGGAGGCCCAAAGGCTTTCAGATTACCGTAAGGGATATGAAGCTTTCCAACGGCGCCGGATTTGTGGTAATTTATACCGGCGACATTATGACTATGCCGGGACTACCGAAAGTTCCGGCGGCGGAAAAGATTGACGTTACCGATGATGGCGTGATCGAAGGGTTATTCTGATGAGCGGAAAAATTTGCGTGGAAAGCCATTCTCCGTCCCAGACTGAGCTGGTAGGGGAAAAGCTGGCGGCTCGGTTAACGGGCAATGAGGTGATTGCCCTTTATGGCGGTCTAGGAATGGGAAAAACCAATTTTGTCCGCGGTTTGGCAAGGGGCCTGGGAGTAGAAGATGGGGTCTCCAGTCCGACTTTCGCTTTAGTGAATGAGTATCACGGCCGGCTGATTCTGTATCATTTTGATATGTATCGGGTAACAACCTGGGATGATCTTTACTCCACCGGCTTTTTCGATTATTTAGATACCGGCGCCGTGTTAGCCATCGAATGGAGCGAAAATATTCAGGAGGCCTTGCCGGAGGATTCCATTCAAGTAGAGCTCCAGCGGGGAGAGACAGACACGGATCGGCTCATTACCATAGAAGGAATCAAAGACTTATGAAAATATTTGCGATAGAATCCTCCGCCAAATCGGCCTCTGTCGCCTTAATTAGCGACGGAGAGCTTTTGGGCGAGTTTTATATTCATACCAAGCTGACCCACAGTGAGACGTTGATGCCTATGGCAGAGGCGTTGTTTCAAAACACCAGGGTTCCTTTGGAACAGGTAGATGCGTTCGCTGTTTCCGCCGGCCCGGGCTCATTTACCGGGATTCGTATCGGTGTGGCGGCGATAAAAGGAATGGCGATGGCCACCTCAAAACCCTGCGTGGCGGTTTCCACTCTGGAAGCGATTGGGGAAAATTACCGAGAACAGGAGGCGCTGGTGTGTGCGGTGATGGATGCCCGGTGTAATCAGGTGTACAATGCGCTGTTCGATTGCGCAAAGGGGAGAGTCACCCGTCTTTGTCAGGACAGAGCGCTCTCTATAGAAGATCTGTTTACGGAATTGGCCCAAACGCCGGCGTATCGGAAAAAGAAAGTTGTTTTTGTCGGCGATGGTGCTAAGCTATGCTTTGACAGGCTTCAGGGAAGGCTGGAGGCGCAGATCGCGCCGGAACTGTTACGATATCAAAAAGCGTCAAACGTGGCCTTTGCGGCCTTGCGAAAGGTAGAAAACGAAACACTGTTAACGGCGTCAGAATTGATGCCGGTTTATTTGAGGCTTCCTCAGGCTACCAGAGAGCTGAATAAACTGAAAGGAGCAAATCAAAAATGATCGCGTTAGGAGCAGACCATGGCGGTTACCGCTTAAAAGAAGCGGTAAAAGCTTATCTAGAGGAAAAGGGAATTCCATATAAGGATTTCGGAACCAACAGTGAGGAGTCGGTAAATTACGGACCTTACGCTTACCGGGTGGCTCAGTCTATCGTATCCGGAGAATGCGAAAAGGGCGTACTCTGCTGCGGCACTGGAATCGGAATTTCTATTGCGGCCAATAAGGTAAAGGGAATCCGTGCGGCGGTATGTACCAACGAATTCTGCGCGGAAATGACCAGACGTCATAATGACGCCAATATTTTGGCCATGGGCGGCCGGGTAATCGATGAAAAAATCGCGGTGAAGCTTGCGGATATCTTTTTAAATACTCCTTTCGAGGGCGGCAGACATTTAGAACGGATTCAGCAGATCACCGCTATTGAGAATGGAGAAACACTGTAGGAGGAATTGGAAAATGGAAAACCAGGTATTTGTCATGGATCATCCCCTCATTCAGCACAAGCTTACATTTCTTAGAAGTAAGGATACCGGTTCCAAGGAATTCCGGGAGCTGGTCAGTGAAATTGGCATGCTCATGTGCTATGAGGCTACCAGAGATTTACCCTTGGAGGACACAAAGATTGAAACGCCTATCGGTCCGGCCACCACAAAAGTGATTGCTGGACGTAAAATGGCCTTTATTCCGATCCTGCGAGCGGGCTTGGGTATGGTAGACGGCGTGTTGGCCTTAGTGCCTGCGGCAAAAGTCGGCCATATTGGCCTCTACCGAGATCCCAAAACCTTAAAGCCGGTGGAGTATTACAGCAAACTGCCCAGCGACATCACCGAACGGGATGTGATCGTGCTGGATCCGATGCTGGCTACCGGCGGTTCCGCAATTGACGCTATTGGGATTATTAAGCGTAGCCATCCCAAGAGCATCAAGTTTATGTGCATTATCGCCGCTCCTGAGGGTATGAAAGCCTTCACCGAGGCCCATCCGGATGTGCCGGTTTACTGCGCGGCTATGGACGAGTGTCTTAACGATCATGGATATATTGTCCCTGGCCTTGGTGACGCGGGAGATCGTATTTTTGGTACTCTTTGATGATCCCAAAGCCCTAAAATACCAGGCACTAAGCAATCGCCTGCTTACCATGAGAATGTGGCAACCTTGAATTTATCTTAATAAAAACACCCAACGCTACTGTAATAAGCGTTGGGTGTTTTTTATCCGTTGAAAAATGGAGAGCGAAGATGGGATATGCCTTTCGTGCACAAGGATGCTTTTCAGCACAGCCGCAGCCTATCTTACGTACAGTTAAGTTCAAAATCGACTGTGTAGCTATCGGGGCGGAAGCGCTCAATAAAGGCGTGATCCGAGTGCGTGATTGAATATTCCAACACAGCAGCCGTGTCCAATGCTGAACCAGTGTGCATTTCTGAAGGTTACACGCTGGATGTTAACGGGGAAAAGGGATAAAGTTACAAGGAATTGAGCATCGTATTGACTCCGTCATCTGTGGTAAGGTCGTAGGTTCCCGGCGCTTTGCTAAGAGACCAGTTTTCCACATGACGGATTGTTTCCTTAGGTTCCATGCGATAAAGAGGACTCAGAGTTTTGATCTCCAACATTTTATTGTCAGTGTAGACCTCAAAGGAAGAATTAAAATCCGGATACCGGGCGCTTTTATTGTGAACGTAATGTTTTACAAAAAGAAGTTCTCGATTTAAGTAAGCGGCCCAGTTAGAATAGTTATTAGTACCTATACGGAAAGGAGAGGAAAGAGAGGAATTTTGACGCACGGTAATGTATTTTTCCCTAAAGTCGACCCGGCTGTCACTGACCCGGGTGTATGGCCAAAAGGCATAGCATCTGTTTGGAATATATGGACTTTCCGCGGTTGAGTTTTGTGGGATGATCAATGTGCCGCCGGGACGAAGCATGGTGCAGCCAGAAAGGCCTTCCAACATAGAATCCTTTACTAAATTTTGGGCCGAGTGAACCACCATCATATCCTTGGCGTTGTCAGCCATCATGATTTCCATTGTGAGAACAAGTCCATTTTCCTCTTGGGGCGGCTGAGTAAAGGAGACACTTTCCGGAAGAATAGCGTAAATCACAGGCTTATTATCCGGATAGTAGGATTCAGGCATTCGCTCAGGGCTTGTCCAAAGGCGGTGACCGCCGTAAGCAAAGTATTCTGCATTTTCTCCGTAGCGCTCCTGGAGGATTGGTTCAGCATGGCGGTATTCCCGATTCAGATCGGTATAAAGGACATTTTCCCCGCCGATAAAGCCAAAATAGATAATGCGGGGGCCAACATCGATAGTGACGATCGCCTCGATCATACCGTTGCTAACAGAAAGACAATTTCCATAATTTTCAAATTTCAATTCCTTAATCTCACATGCCATGGAAATCACTCCTTCTTGAGTCTGGCGCTAAAAATGCGGCTTGACAGTACCGTTTCTGAAATCTAGCCCACAGGGCTGAATTTCGGGAGACGACAACGCGTAAAGATCCTCGGCCCGGCTGCCTAGCCGGGCGACAGTTAGAGCGCTGTCTGCCGCTTTTTTTAAGTCTCCGCCTCTCATAATGATCGGAAGGGAAGCGGTGCGACGGGCAGTTCTTAAAATTTCCGTTCCCTTCTCATTCCAACCCAGTACCCGTAGGTAGGGAGGAAGTTGTAAATTGTAATCACAGGTGATTTGCAAAAATGCCGATACTATTATACGCCGAATTCTGGCGTGTGTATACCGTTTTGTCTTAATTTTTGTAAATAATTGGTCTAAAGAAGTCGATTCCCGTGCAGCAGAAGCAATTCGATACTCTAACCCCTCTGAGACATCAGGAAGCTTAGCCAGATCTTCAGGAGATAAATTTCGGAGCGCCGCCAAAATCGGACGTTCCAATGCGGCCAAGGAGCAGGGAGCTCTTCCAGCGTGGATTTCTTCCAGAAGAATCGAAAACACGGGTTCCGGAATAAAACGCTTTATGCCCTCATAATCCTTTTTTAATAGATGAGCACGCAGATAAGAAGCACTGGCGAATTCTCCGAAGTTATCCAAAACCTCAGCGGCGTCATGAGAAGCGCCGGCCCTTGAGATCGTAATTGGCTGGATTGGAGAGGAAAGCTGAGCCAACGCTTTGCAGTATTCAATCGCCAGAATATTATTAGGTTTCTGAAACAACTGAGACACATCTGGTCCGAACTGAGCCTGAATCGCCTTTTCCCTGGCTGCGGGATAGGAAAGGCCCTCTGAAAGCAGAGACCTGATTTTTTCCTGAATCAAAGGAGAAACGGCGGCTCTGGAGGCTTGTAGTAGGGGAGAAACTTCTCCCAGCTCACTGCCAAAACTGAGCAGATCCACACATCCCAAACCGTTAGCGATAGCCACTCCGCCTCTGGCGAAGCTCTCCGCACTGGACATGCACCAAGGTAAGGGGAGTTCCAGTACCAAATCTGCTCCGCATGCCAGAGCGCATTTAGCTCTGGCACGTTTGGAAAACATGGCCGGTTCGCCTCGCTGTACGAAGTTACCACTCATAATGGCAACGATATGAGTAGCCCCTAAGGAACGGGTTTGAGCGAGGTGATAGGCGTGCCCTGTGTGGAAGGGGTTATACTCGCAGATCACCGCCGCAATTTTGGAAGTTTTATCATTATCAATCATAAAAATACGCCTTTACTTTTTCAAAATTATTCCTGCAAACAGTCAAAAAGTTGGAAAAGTCGTGTTTTTCCAAGGGATTGTCCTTGAAATCGTTTCTATAATGTATTATTATATTACTGTAAGTTTTTAAGGTTTGCAAGCAGCCTTTGGATAAAACTTCAATTTCAAATAGGGTTTTAGGAGGAAATGTTTTGAAGATTCTGGTAATCAATGCTGGCAGCTCATCCCTGAAGTACCAGCTCATCGACATGGATGACGAATCCGTTCTGGCAAAGGGAAATTGTGAGAGAAT
>CAUFXR010000034.1 GCA_959596515.1 uncultured Oscillospiraceae bacterium | reverse complement strand
ACTTCATTCACGCCAGGGGCTGCAAACCAATTTGCGCAAAACTCTTGACACTACCGCGCAGGAAACGGGTTTGCCGAAAAATTTCTCGCGATCAGCTTCACAGCAAAATGCAATAAAAAGGCAGCCTGCCAGAAGAAATCTTTCTCCTGTTACATTCCTGAGGAAGGCCTCCCGAATAGATGGTTTGGAAAAAACGGATCCTTTTTTAATCTTGTAATATCCGGGTCAGCTACCGCCAAAAAAAATCGTGAAACGCTCCCGGCTTTCCCCTTTGATCACTATATTTTTCAAGAGGGTTTCCTTTTTTCCTCACTTTAACTTTTCCATTAGAATTTCCTGAATTTTTACCGGATTGCCTTTGCCCCTGGTCTTCTTCATCATTTGACCCATTAATCCCTGAAACGCCGCCGTTTTTCCTTTCCGGTAGTCTGAAACCATTTTTTCCTGCTGGCGCAGCACCTCATCCGCCAGATTAGACAGCAATTCAGGATCGCTGATCTGTTCCAGGCCTTTCTCCATAACCAAAGCCTCCGGATCCTGGTCGTGTTCCCACAGTAGGGAGAGCACCTGCCGGCAAGTGCCGGAGTTGATTCTGCCGTCTCCAAACAGATCCACCAGCCGGCCGAAATTGCCGGGCGCTACCGGGATTTCCCCGCCGTCCGCAGGTATCAGCCGCATGACCTCCGACAGCACCAGGTTCGCCGCCAGCTTTGGATACCGGGTCTTTTGTGCCGCCTGCTCAAAGTAGTCCGCTATCTCCCGGGACAAGGTGATCTGTTCGGCCGCGTATCCGGTCAGTCCAAATCGATTAACATAATCCTTTTTTCTCTGTTCCGGCAAAACAGGGATCTGAGCCTGAAGCTCCCGCAAAAGAGCAGGCGTCACTTCGATCGGCGGAAGATCCGGATCCGGAAAGTACCGATAATCATTCGCGTCTTCTTTTCGCCGCATGGAGAAGGTCTTTCCCGCGGTCTGATCGAAACGCCGGGTCTCCTGAATGATTTCCTCGCCCGCTTCTATCGCCTCCACCTGGCGCCGGAATTCGTATTCCACCGCCTTGGCGATAAACTGAAAGCTATTCAGGTTTTTCATTTCCGTTCTGATTCCAAAGGCTTCTTCCCCTTTTTTCCGGACGGAAAGGTTCACATCCACCCGCAGGGAACCCTCATTCATTTTACAGTCGGACACACCGGTATATAAGATCGTAGCCCGCAGCTTTTGCAAATAGGCTTTGATTTCCTCAACACTGCGGAAATCCGGCTCAGAAACGATCTCAATCAGGGGCACACCGCACCGGTTGTAATCGATCAAGGTTCCTTTTCCCTCCTGATGGATCAGCTTTCCGGCGTCTTCCTCAATATGGATTCTGGTAATTCCGATCCGCTTGTGGCCTTCCCCGGTTTCGATATCCAAATATCCGTGTTCACACAAGGGCAGGTCATACTGGGAAATCTGATACGCCTTGGGCAGATCGGGGTAAAAATAGTTTTTTCGGTCCTCTTTGGAATAGGAGGCGATCCGGCAGTTGGTGGCCAATCCCGCTTTGATCGCGTAGTGAACTACCTGTCGGTTTAATACCGGCAGAGAACCAGGCATACCGGTACACACCGGGCAGCACTGGGTGTTCGGCTCCGCGCCGAAAGCCGTGGAACAGCCGCAGAATATCTTGGTGGCGGTTTTCAGCTCCACATGGGTCTCAAGGCCTACCACCATCTCGTAATCCTTTACACTCATTTTAACGCTCCTCCTTTCCCGACTGCTCAAAAGCGTAGCCGGCCCGATACAACAAAGCCTCACTGTAAGCTTTTCCGATCAGCTGCATCCCGATCGGCAGGCCGTTCCGGTCCTCCCCGCAAGGCAGGGAAAGCGCTGGAATCCCGGCGATATTTACCGGCACCGTACACACATCCCCTAAATACATCTGCAAGGGGTCAGACGTCTTCTCTCCGATTTTATAGGCTGTTGTGGGAGCCACAGGCGCTAAAATCAAATCGTGACCTTCCAGCGTCCGGTCAAATTCCCGCTGGATCAGCGTTCTCACCTGAAGGGCCTTTTTATAGTACGCGTCATAATATCCCGCGCTGAGCACAAAACTTCCCAACATGATCCGGCGCTTTACCTCTTTGCCGAAACCCTGGGTACGTGTCGCCTGGTAAAGCTGATCGATATCCTCGTAATCCTTAGCGCGAAAGCCATATTTCACGCCGTCAAACCGAGCCAGGTTCGAGGAAGCCTCAGCGGAGGAGATCACGTAATAAGCGGGCAAAGCATACTCCAAAGCCGGCAGGTCCGCTTCTTCCACGCTGGCTCCAAGAGCTTCGTACCGTTTTGCCGCCGTCAGCACCGCATCTTTGACATCCGGCGAAATGCCCTCGCCGAAATACTGCCTCGGCAGGGCGATTTTCAATCCTTTCACGCCCTTATTTAGTTCTCCGGTAAAATCATCCCAAACCCGGTCCAGTGAGGTGGCGTCCCGGGGATCCTTTCCCGTGATAGCATTCAATACCAGGGCGTTGTCTGTGACGTTTCTGGTCAATGGGCCGATCTGGTCCAAAGATGAGGCGAAGGCTACCAGCCCATACCGGGAAACCGCGCCGTAAGTAGGCTTCATGCCCACCACCCCGCAGAAAGCCGCCGGCTGGCGAATCGAGCCGCCGGTATCTGATCCGATGGCGTAGGCCGCCTCCTGTGCGGCGACACAAGCCGCCGCGCCGCCGGAGCTTCCCCCTGGCACCCGGGTCAAATCCCTTGGGTTTTTGGTGATATGATAATAAGAATTTTCCGTGGTAGAGCCCATAGCGAACTCGTCCATGTTCAGCTTGCCCAGCATCACCATGTGACAATCGTTCAGCTTTTCGATTACCGTAGCATCGTAGGGAGGCAGAAAATTTTCCAGTATCCTTGAGGCGCAGGTGGTTTTGATATTCTTGGTACAAATATTATCCTTAATGCCCGCCGGAACTCCCGCCAGCGGGGAAAGTTTCTCGCCCCGCATCCGCTTTTGGTCTACTTTCCTGGCTGTTTCCAGAGCGTTTTCCCGGGTCACCGTCAGATAGGCTCCTATCTCTGGTTCCCGCTTCTCTATTTGGTCTAAATAAGCTTTCGCCGCTTCCTCCGCGGAAAGTTCCCGGCTTCTGAGGCTTTCGCTCAGCTCGCTAAGCGTCATATCCACAATTCTTTGCGTCATGCTTTTCTCCTCCTTTCTCACTCTACTACCTGGGGTACAAAGACACATCCGTCGCGTTGCTCAGGCGCGTTTCCCAGCAACAGCTCACGGGAATAAGAGTTCTGTGGAACATCCTCTCGAAATACATTTTTCAGCTTCGCCACATGGGCGGTCACCGGTATATTGCCCGTATCTATGGCCTGAAGCTGGTTGGCGAACTCCACGATTTCTTCCATATCCCTGGCCATGGCTTCCTTTTCCTCTGGACTCAGCAGCAGCTTGGAAAGGTTCGCCACATTTTCCACGTCGATTTTCGGACGCTGCTGTTTCGGAGCTTTTGTTTCGCTCTCTTCTCTGGCGAACAGGGCGGCAAGGCCCAAAACCTCCAGTTGCTGGGGATCCACCACGTTAGGCGCCTGGGTCATGGGACACACCGCGTCTTTATTCTTCGGGAAGGCGATGACATCCCGCAGGGATTCTGCCTCTAGCATCTGCATAACCAACCGGTCCAATCCGAAGGCGAAACCGCCGTGAGGAGGGGTACCGTATTGGAAGGCGTTGACCATAAAGCCGAACCGTTCCTGGATCTGTTCCTCGGAAAATCCCAGCGCCTCGAACATTTTCCGCTGGACATCCTTTTGATGGATCCTCATACTTCCGCTTCCCAGCTCCACGCCGTTGAGCACCACGTCATAGGCCTGTGCCCGCACTCTGGCAGGGTCAGAAAGCAAATAGGGAATATCTTCGGGATACGGCATGGTAAACGGATGGTGGGTGGCCAGATACCGTCCCTCCTCCTGTGAATACTCAAATTCCGGAAAATCGGTGACAATCAGGAATCGGTAATCCCCAGGCTTTCTCAGTTCCAGCATCTCCGCAAGCTCCAGCCGCAAACCTCCCAGAGTGCGGCACACAGCGGAGAACTGGTCCGCGCAGAACAGGATAAAATCTCCCGGCTTGCCGTCCACCGCGTCCAGCAAGCTCTGAAAATCCTCCTGGGAAAAATATTTTGTCAAAATTGAGTAAGGCTCCCCGTCGTCTTTCAGGGCAATCCACGCCATTCCCTTGGCTCCCAGCTTCAGAGCCTTTTCCGTCAGTTCCTCAATAGCGCTGCGGGTAAAGTCCCCGTGGTCCTTCACGTTGATGGCTCGCACCACGCCTCCCTGGTCGATGGCCCTGCGGAACACGGAAAATCCGCAGTCCTTGAGCTGCTGGGTCAAATCCACGATAGGAAGGTCAAACCGCAGGTCCGGCTTATCACTGCCGTACCGGTCCATAGCCTGCTGCCAGGTCAGACGGGGAAACGGCTCTGGAAATTCGATACCCAAAGCCTCCCGAAACAAATGCCGAAACATTTTTTCCAGGTGAGTCAGGATGTCTTCCTGGTCGACAAAAGAAAGCTCCATATCCACCTGGGTAAATTCCGGCTGGCGATCCGCGCGCAGATCTTCATCCCGGAAACACCGGGCGATCTGATAATATTTATCCACGCCGCCCACCATCAAAAGCTGCTTAAAAATCTGCGGAGACTGGGGCAGGGCGTAGAACATGCCCTGATGTACCCGGCTGGGCACCAGGTAATCCCGGGCGCCTTCCGGCGTGCTTTTGGTCAGCATGGGAGTCTCCACCTGTAAAAAGCCCTGATCATCCAGATAATCGTGGATCAGTTTGGTCAGCCTATGGCGAAATTTCAGATTATTCAGCAGCTTAGGCCTTCTCAGATCTAAAAAGCGGTACTGGAGCCGCAGTTCTTCCCGGACGTTCCCTGCCTCACTCATGGAAAACGGCAGGGCCGCCGCTTCTGACAGCACCTTCAGTTCTCTCGCCGCCAGCTCGATGGTGCCGGTGATCAGTTTCGGGTTGTAGGTCTCTTCTCCCCGAATCCGCACAGGTCCTTCCACTGCGATCACGGATTCCAGTTTTAAGGTTTCCGCTGCCGCGAAGGCTTCCGGAGTCAAGTTTCGGCCGTCAAAAACCACTTGGAGGATGCCCTCCCGGTCTCGTAAATCGATAAAAATGACGCCGCCCATGTCTCGCTTATTTTGGACCCACCCCATAACGGTATGGATTTGATTCACGTTAGATTCCCTCAATGCGCCACAATAACTGGTCCGTTTCATCCGATGATCGCTCCTTTACTCTGATTTCTTTTTCTCGGTTCTATTGGATCTTTCCAGCCATGCCGGGAGATCCCTTTACCGGCCTGATAAAATAAAAAAGCCTTTCATCCCATTACTGGGACGAAAGGCTGATGCTCTCCGCGGTACCACCCAAATAGGCCCAAAGACCCACTCACAACACTATGGTTTGCGGCGATAACGCGCCGCCCGCGTCCAAGCCTACTTACCCCTAAACACGGAAAAGAACCGCCGCTTCAAATTTTTCTGCCGGTCTTATTCTTTTTCCTACCCATGATATTTGCCGCGATCACTGGGCAGTCATGTCAACAGCTGTTAGGGTGTTCGGTTGGCTGCTCCGGGATGTTCTTCCTCCAGGTCCCTTGTTCCGGCTTTCACCGTACGCCGGCTCTCTGAGACGCAAAACCTGGTCTACTCTTCCCATCGTTGCCATTTTATTCTTATTCAGGATAGTTCTATTATAAAGAAATTTATTGTGTTGTCAATGATTTTTTTTAAATTAATCCTGCGTTTTTTGTTGAACTCCTCCTTTTTCCTGATTTAAACAGAAGTTTTCAGAAACAAACTGCAAGTTTATCTATATTTTCCTGCAATAATTTCTTTTTTTGCTATTCAGAAAAATGCTATCCAGCCACCTGCGCATTGCGGTTTGCTAAAGATTTTCGGTAGATATCACTGCTATTGTTTGCTTTTTCTTTATTTTTTCTTGCGGAAAAGCACGCGCTTTTCGCCGCTACAATAAAATTTCCGCATCATTCGCAGAGGATAACTGGGCGTTGGGTCCCCCGGGGAACCAGTAACTGTGACTTATACTGCATACGGTGGTAGGGTGCCCTAAAAGCGTGGTTCATTAGAATTTTTTAGGATCGATAAAACGCTGGCCGGAAAACAGAACCATAGAGCCGGAGGAATCCATCCTGAAAAGTCGTGCTTTGAGGTTACCGCCATGTTGTTCGGCAGGAATCCTTGTTGGGGTAATTCCTCATCGCGCCACAAGTTTTTAAAGTTGCCTGATTGCTAAAAAGAAGTGTTCAGATCTTGAAAGGGGAGAAACAATTGAAAAATTCAACGGTACTTAAACGGTACTTAATTAAAATATTGAAATCTTTTTCCGTATTCCGGAAAAGCCGGCGTTCACATATCATAACAGCGCAGAATAGGAACCGAAATGGGAGTGTCAGATTTTTATATCCCCACTTCGGTTCCTATCTAATCTTGATTTAATTTAAATCTTCATCCGGGATAGGCCTGATTTCAAAACTATGATAAATCACCTCGCCGTCGCCGTAGGTGAACAAAGCTGGAAGTATTACAAATCTAAGATCCGTACGTTCAATTGACGCTAAACAGGAAATATGATCAATATTGGTATTATTGATGGTTTTTTCCCAATGAACACCGTCAGGGCCGAAATACATAGAAACTACTTGTTCGTGGACCACCATCTTCATATAGATCTCATTCCAGTTGTAAGGTTTTCCGTGGCAACGGTTGACATTGCAGGCGGGCCAAAACGTCCAAATCCAGCCGTCTTTTAATCCAAATCCGACAGAAAACTCATCCGTATAATACATTCCTAAGGCCATACCGGCCCCTGCGCCTACTGTGGCGTGAATCACCACCTCAAAATTTCGGAAAAGCCCTTGATAGCAAAGCGCTCCACCACAATTATGAATACTATTTCCCTGGCCTTGAATTAAAAGTCCTTTCTCAACATTTCGCATCCGATCTCTTACATTTCCTGTAGGGATCCATTCGCCGGGAAGAGATCGCTCTTCAGGAAATTTTATCGTGGTTGGATATCCATGCAGCACAGCTTTTCCGCCTTTAGGAGCAGGAAGCGGTTTGGCAGGATCGCTCCATTCAGGCACCCGGAACCAGCCATCCTCTGTCCATTCTACAGGTTCCATAAGCAGCATACGCGATTGATTGTAGCGGTCGCGTAAAAAGCCATGATAAGCCAAGTACCAATTCCCATCCGGAGATTCTACCAGCGTGCCGTGCCCTTTGCTAAGCCATTTTTCCTTGCGTGAATAGGTACGTACGATAGGATTATAGGGTGAACGTTCCCATGGACCTAAAGCTGATTTAGCGCGGTAAGAAAAGATGCCATGGCTTGTTGGTGGACCTTCTGTTCCGCCCGCTGCCAACGTTAGATAAATCCAGCCATCTTTTTTCGTAAAACGCGGACCTTCCGTATAAATCCCCTGAATCTCCCAATCATCAGGAAATTGTTCATCTTCAAGGACTCTGACGCCAGGCCCTGTAATGTGAAGGCCGTCATCTGAAAGAGGAAAACAATAGTTATCCGACATAAACAGCCAATGCTTTCCTTGCAAATCTTCCAGCATGCCTGGATCGATTAGCTCCGCGCCATTGGGTAAATTGAGGGCCGGACCTACTAAAAATGGGCCCTCCCATTCTCCGCATTTAATGTTCTTTGTGGTGATCGCAAAAATTCCAGACGCTTTATAGTTTTTTTCATCTCTTACAAATGGATCAATGTTGTAAATTAAATAGGCATCTCCTATTTTGCATAAATCGGCAGCGCCGCCCATTGGAAAGGGAAGTTCACAGATCGGCTCCCAATGCAGCAAATCCTGAGAATGCCACAGCATAGGCTGACCGCAATTTACCATGTAATAGTCCTTTCCGTCTTTCAGAATGGACGGATCGGGATATTCGCCGTATAACACCGGATTCAAGTAAGTACCGTCACCTAAATCCGAGCAATAAGTTCTTCTCATGTTATCCATCATCACATCTCCTTTGAGTTAATCCTCCGGATGCAGCTCTTCAATTTGGAAACTATGGTAAATAGCCTCACCGGTACCAAATGTAAAGAGCGCGGGATGCATCACCATACGATCTCCAGGGAAGAAGCCTCCTTGACAATCCACATGAAAAATATTAAAGCTATTAATCATTTTCTCCCAATGAATTCCATCGCTGCTAACCCAACCCGAGACTACCTGATGGCACACGGTAATCCGCAACCATATTTCATCCCAAAGGTAGGATTTTGCGTTGTAGTAGCGCGTTAAATTGTGATGGCCACAATTATAAGGCCACACGAATCCGTCTTTCAAGGCAAATCTCACCGAGTGTTTTTGTGTAAAAAACATTCCTATGCCGGCGCCTGTGCCGTTTCCAACTGTAGCATGAATGGTGACCTGAAAGTCCTTATATAATCCTCTATAAGCGATGGCGCCGTCACAATCATGAAAAGAGGTGCCGACACCTTTAACCTTTAATCCCTGTGGAACATTTTCGCTTCTTTGCCTGGTTGTTCCATGATAGATCCACTCACCTGGCAAAGGATTCTTTTCCGGAAATTGAATGGCGGTAGGATATCCATGTGTAACAGCAACACCGCCTTGAGGAATTGGAAGCGGCTTAGCCGGACTGCTCCAATCCGGAATATGGTACCAGCCATCCTCCGTCCATTCGATGGGCTCCATCAGCGGCATTCTGGCTTGGTTATAGCGGTTTTTAAGAAATCCGTGATAAATAATATACCATTTTCCATCCGGGCCTTCTACTAATGCGCCATGACCTTTATTGATCCACTTTTCATGTCTGGAATAGGTACGCATCACCGGATTATAGGGGGAAGGCTCCCAAGGTCCTTGTGCGTGGCGGGAACGGTATACTAAAATCCCATGGGCCTGCGCCGGTCCCTGAGTTCCCCCTACAGACAGGGACAGATAAATCCAGCCATCTTTTATGGTGAAGCGGGGGCCTTCTGTAAAGACGCCCTGGATATCCCAATCATCCGGGAATTGTTCATCCGCTAACACCCGTTTTCCTGGGCCGGAAAAGCGCAGCCCGTCGTCGGTAAGAGGAAAACAATAATTATCGGAAGTATAGAGATAACGTTTGCCGTCAAAATCTGTTACGTGGCCAGGATCGATTAGCTCTCTTTGATCTTCTGTATTAAAAGCCGGTCCCACACAAAAAGGGCCGTCCCATTTCCCGCTTCGAATATCGGTTGTAGTCAGCACCCACATATTGCTAGGCTTATAATCAGATTTATCGCGTCCAAAGGGATGCACATTATACAAATAATAAGTATCCTGTACTTTGCATAAATCCGCTGCTCCGCCTACGATCCCATAGTTAAGCTCATACAAGGGTTCCCAATGGATCAAATCCAAAGAATGCCACAAAAGCGGCTGGCTGCAATTTACCATATAATAATCCGCCCCATCTTTCAGGATAGAGGGGTCTGGGAATTCACCATGCATTAACGGATTTAAATAGGTACCGTCACCTAGATCTGAACAATAGGTTCTTGGCACACCCATTTTGAACACTCCTTTCTTCTGCTAATAATCTACTTGATTTCTCAAAATTACATTGTAGGATCTCCTGTAAAAACGTCTTATTTTGAAGAAAAAGGCTGTATCAAAATTTTACAGATACAACCTCTTTCCACAAAAGCCGTTACTCTATAACAGAAGTAAAAATGGCTGTCACAGCCTCTCGGTTTAAAGGCATATAGCCGGGTACTACCTGATTTGGAAAACTGGAGACGCATCTGTCAATGATAGATTGCAAATCCGTTTTAGGGATTCCCAGCTCTTTAAATGTTAAGGGCATTCCGATAGAGCGAAGCCACTGCCGGAAACGGTTGAGGCCGTCGTTGGCCGTTGCCTTTTCGTCTGCGAAGTCCTCGTCAACCCCGAACACTTTCACGCCAAATCTAGCCACCCTCTGTATCTGTTCCATGCTGCCATGGTCCACAATATATTGAAGCCAAGCCGGCATGATAACCGCAAGGCCCGCTCCATGGGCGGTATTATAAAAAGCGCTGATCTGTTGTTCCAGTCCGTGCTCGCTGCCATTTGGGCCGCTTCGGCCAATTCCAGTTACATCATTATGGCTGAAAGACGCCGCCAACATCAGTTCTGCCCGAGCTTCATAGCATTCCGGTTCCATAACCGCTATTGGTCCGTATTTCACCACTGTTCGGAGCAAGCCCTCGCCAAACTCGTCGCCTAACTTAGAAGCGGCGGCGCAGAAATAACGATTTACCGTGTGAGCAAAAATATCAGCCGTACCGGCTCCCGTCTGATAAGGAGAAACCGTATAGGTCAGTTCTGGATTCATAATGGCAAATACTGGTTTGCAAACGCTCCACATGAATCCACGCTTTTGTTTAGTGGCAACATCGTCTACTAAAACGCTGGAACCACTGGTTTCGCTTCCAGCCGCAGAAATAGTATTAATGGTTCCTACCGGCGCGATTTTTTCTGCGGGTTCACCGCAATAAAACTTCCAATATTCTCCGTTATTGGCCAGCCCTAAAGCGATGGCTTTTGCTGTGTCGATTACACTGCCGCCTCCCACCGCCAGTAAAAAATCCATCTTTTCCTTCTGCGCTAATTCCAAGCCCTCGTCTACAAGGGAGCGCAGTGGATTCGCTTTCACACCGCCTAATCCAACAAAGGGGATCGCTTCTCTGCAAAGGCTTTCCACCACTCTGTCGTAAAGTTTAGTCCGATAAATTGAACCGCTGCCAAATACCAACATCACTTTTGTTCCGCCGTATTTTTTGACTAGGGTTCCAGCTTTCATTTCTGTTGCTTTTCCGAAAATGATTTCCGTTTGCATATGAAAGGAAAAGTCTGCGAATGTTTTCATATTGTTAGCCTCCATCTATCCTTGGAGTTTTTATAAATAAGGATTATTTTATTCCAGCAAACAATTTGATCTTTTGCTCCACCAGCGCCTCTAACGCTAACGCCGCCTCGGAAAAAATCATATCGGTATACCGGATGTTGGGGTTCTCATTTTGGAGTTCCTGGATCTTTTTCGCATATACAGTTACCAGTTCTGTTGCCACATTAATTTTAGCGATTCCATACTGAATCGCCTGGGCGACTTTGTCATCTGGGGTACCGGAGCCGCCGTGCATAACCAACGGAATTTTTACTTTTTCGGAGATTTCTTTTAATCTGGGAATATTAAGTTCCGCCTTATATCCTGGCGGATAAGCGCCATGCATAGTCCCGATAGATACCGCCAGGCAGTCTACACCTGTTTTCTCCACAAAATACGCAGCCTCATCCGGATCTGTTTGGAACGCTTCCGCATCAGTTACGTCTTCGTCACCTTCATTTCCAGGCAACCGGCCAATTTCGGCCTCCACGCTAACGCCGCAAGCGTGAGCCATTTTTACCACTTCTCTAGTCGCGATGATATTCTCCTCAACTGGATAACGAGAAGCGTCTACCATAACAGAAGTGTAGCCTCCTTGAATCGCCTGGGCCGCAATCTCAAATCCATGAAAATGATCCGCATGGACAGCGATATCAATGTCCAGCTCATTAGAGATTTGCTTTGCCATCTCCGTTACATAGCGAAAACCGCCGATATGGGTGGGCGGCTGCCACGGGCAGATATAAATCACCGGCTGTCCCAATTTTTTGCTGGCGTTAGCGATCGCCTTTGCGGAAAGATAATTCCATGGCAAAAAACCGCCAATAGCTATTTTTTCTCACGTGCATCTGTTAACATTTTTTTCATTGATACAAGCGGCATAATAAAATCCTCCTAAAATTTTTAATCATATCCACAACGATATGGTTTCAACAAGACATTAAATTCCATTGATTCCCTACTGATCCTATCGTTGGGTCCTCTTTTCAGCTTAACTTTTTAGCGATGGCTATTGAGAAACTCCTCCACTTGGCCACGACTTTTTACTCCCACATTAGCTCCCACAGATCCTACTGCGATAGCCGCAACGCCGTGGGCAAAACGGCAACATTCCTGATGGTTTTTACCCTCGAGAAGAGCGGTGATAAATCCGGAAGCAAAATTATCCCCTGCCCCTGTGGTATCCACTGCTTTCACAGAGAAAGCGGGTACCATGAAACTTTCCGAACGGTTTTTAAAAAAGCAGCCTTGTTTTCCCGCCTTGATCACCACATTTTTAATCCCGTAGTTCAAAAAGTGATCCGCCATTTTTTCCAAATCTTTTTCCCCTGTGATTTTTTGCGCCTCATCGTCATTGGGGAAGAAATAATCAATCTCTTTCAGGCATTCACCATAATCAGAAAATTTCACGGAGCCGTGGTCGTCGTAGACTACATCAGCACAAATTAAGGCCCCTGCTTTTTTCGCGCCGGCGATCACTTTTTTCGTCACCTTGGGATCGAGCAAGGGAGGCGTCAACAAGCTTCCCAGAGAGACCACTTTTGCTCCTTGAAACACAGACACATCTGGCTCAAAAACACAGGCGGTAGATTCAAACCCAATATGAATAAATTTTCTTTTTCCTTCCGGAGATATGGCAATCACCGTTACCGAGGTAGGGCGATCCTCGCTCCAAAAAAATCCTGATGTGTCTACCCCGCATGCTCTAACCGTATCTTCCAAAAGTTTACCAACAGAATCCTTTCCAACGCCAGTTAATAATTTTGTTCTGAGTCCTAGCTGCGACATAACCATGGATTGATTGGTAGCGTCTCCGCCAACATAGATCTGAATTTGCTTTACTGGTGTCATTTCTTCCTCAAGAGGACAGGATAAGTCTACTCTCGGAATCATAATGTCGGCGCAGGACATACCGACGCAAATCACATCCGCTTTATTGATATTCGTTTTCATAACTGCCTCCAGATATCCGCATAGACGGGTCCATAATTTTCAAGTTTAGTCCACCCTGTCCGGATGAATATCCCCAATATATTGCAGGGCCTCATGAAGCACTGTTTGATATTTCCCATGGGCCCCTGTCACATGGTGGATATAGGGTCCTTTTACAAATTTCCGTTCCCATTTTGGCCAATTGTCGGTTTCTATCCAAAGATAGGTGCCATTGGTCCTTGGCCCCTCTGTACCAACAGCCTGATCCGCAAACAAAGTATAACGTCCGTTTTGACTGCCAATACGCAGAAGTGTAACGTCGCCGCCTTCAATTTCCCATTGTCCTCTGCATTCCAAAACACTGGGAAGTGTGGCGCCTCTTTTCGCAAGTGTATAAGGGAACGGGCCGCAATGCCATAACAGCTCTCCGTTGTCATTGCTGGGATGGCGTATCGTGATATCCGCAAAGAAAGGGGTGACCTGGCCCCTTGTGGCACCCAGCATCATGCCTGTACCGATGGCTCCTAGTACATCTGTTTCACAGGCTACCGGTAGTCCCTCTGCCGTAAGAGCCCCCCAAACGAAGCACGCATTGATTCCATAAAGATTTTGGAGCATTTTCCAGCATTCTCCCGCAGCGACCCTGCAACCGTTAACATCCGCTAAATTTTTAACGCCGATTGCCACTGCGGCCAATTTTTCCTGAACATCCGCAGGTGTCAGAGACAGATCCACGTGCTTGTGCCATAATGCTATCTGATCACGGATATCTCCTTGATGGAATTCCTGAACCCTTTTAATTTCATTTTGAAGCTCTGTTGTTTCAATTGGAACTACTTCAATACCGAATTTCTCTAAGAGTTCAGACTCATTATATTTCACACTAAGAAACTGCCAGGGGCGCACGCTAAGCTGCGCCACCCTAGCGCCTTTCATCGCTCGAGCCGCGCACACTGTCCTAGCGAAAGACTCAAACCCCTGCTCAAGAACAGGTGAATCGATCGCGCAGTTCTCGATATAAGTGAACGGCACACCATAGGAAAGCAACGCTTTTCCTGTGGCAAACAGACCACACTGAATATCATAGGTTGGCCTGTCAAAAAACTCCTCCGTATTTCCTGTAGGCGACGCATCTCTTGGCCCCCAGAGTAAGACCGGTTTGGCCATTTTCGCGCACAATTTCGCTACCGCTTCTTCCTGGCCAAAATTGGCATGAGGAACAAATATCGCGTCCACTTGATGATCGTTAAAGTGCCTGACAATCTTATCGATTTCATCATTGTAAACTAATATGCCTTCCCGGGTAATACCGTCTATAGTTACTAGATCAATATTGTATCTGTCTGCTAAGGCCTTTATTTTCTTTACGATTTCTTCCTTACAACTTTCCTTAAATTGATCTCTTCTTGTTGGCGCTAACCCAATTACACATTTTCCAAAATTATACATAACAAATTTCTCCTATGTAAGGTTATCCACATAAGCTTTAAAACAACTCATTTTGACACGCATTCTCTGGGGCTGTTAAAAATCCTAGCCATATCCCTAAAACTAAGCTTTTACCGCGCCGGCTGCCATACCTTCGATGACTCTATCGTTAAGGACAAAATAAATAATCAGCGTTGGCAATATAGATATACTTATCGAGGCAAACGTCGCACCCCAATCTCTGGTTCCATAAGCTGCCACAAAGTCGGATAAGCCTACTGGTACTGTTTTCATCATCGCGTTGGAAATGAAAGTTTTTGAAAAAGTAAACTCATTCCAAATACCAATAAAGGTAAAGGTCAAAATCGTAATGGTAGCGTTTAGCGACATAGGCATTACAATTTTTCGATAAATAGTAAAGGATGAAGCTCCATCCAGGTAAGCGGATTCCAATAACGAAAAAGGAATATATCTCATAAAGCCCATGTACAAATACATGGCTATCGCCAAATTAAAGCCTACCTGAGGGAAAATCAGGGCCAAGTAAGTATTCCGCAGTCCAAACATATTATATATTTGGAACATAGGAATCAGGGCAATAAAAACCGGAACCATCATGCCCATTAAAATATAATAGAAAGCAATTTTTTTGCCCCGGAACTGCATCTTTTCCATGACAAAAGCACAGAGAGAGCTTAAAATTACGATAAAGAGCAAGGTGAAAAAGGCCACTATAAAGCTATTAAGGAGATACCGGGGTAAATTTGACTCCTGCATGACCTTAACGTAATTGCCGAGATAAAAACTCTCGGGAAGGGTATAGGGCGGATTCGCTGTCCATTCTCCTGTGGTTTTAAAGCTAGATGTAAAAATCCAAAACAGAGGATACACCTGGATAATAAGAATAATCAGGAGGACTATCATAAAAATAGTTTTCAGCGTCCGATTAACGGCTTTTTTTGCTTTCATGACATTCTCTCCTTTCCTCAGACATCAGCATCTTTCGCAGAATTTCGGAATAGCAGTTGCATCAGTACCACTACTAAAATACAAATTAGAAATTGGAACAAGGCGATCGCACTACCATATCCTGCTTTTACCTGAGAAAATGCTTGGTTGTATAAATAGGTGGAAAGAACATGGCTAGAAAAGCCTGGGCCACCGCCCGTAATGAGGAATACTGTATCAAACACCTTAAAATTGCCGTTGGCGATCAGAATCGCTGTGGTGCCAATAATGTTTTTAATCATGGGTAGCCTAACATATCGATAAATCTGGAAGGTGTTCGCTCCATCGATGATTGCGGCTTCCACTTGCTCGTTCGGTACAGAAATAAAGGCTGAATAATAGACAATCATGTACAAGCCGCTCCAGCGGTATACCTCGGTAAGCGCTACAACGATCAAGGAATATCTAGAGTCACCGGCAAAAGCTGCTTGATATTGGGCCAAACCTACCCATTCCAAAAGTGCATTAATTATACCCTGTGGGGTCACCGTTACCATACGCTTGACCGTTTCGCTGATCGCTACGGATGCAATGATACAGGGAATAAAATAAAGAATTTTTACGATGTTGGTGATTCTTCTTGTTACTTGCATAATCAGGATGGAAAGAAACAGACCTATAACAACTTGAAGCACAACATTTATTAGGACAAACTTCAAATTGTTGGTAAAGGCCGTCCAAAAATTCGCATCGTTGATCAAGGTTTTGAAATTATTTAATCCAACAAACTGCATGGGATTAACAAACTTCCAGGAATAAAAGCTATAAAACAAGGACATAAAAATTGGCACAAAAACCGAACAAGTATATACAATCAAGGGTGCCAATAAAAACAACCATGGGGTTCGCTTAGGATAGAGCTTCGACATAGACACATCTCCATTTCACCGATATCTTATCCCGTCCCTGAAAACTTTTCTCAACAGCACCCCCGCGCCGGTACCGTTTTTCCGGTAAGCGCGGGAGTGCAAAACATGAGCCTTTTATTCAGAACGTTTTTGAAATAGATTAATCGAAATAGGTGGAAGCATTCTGGGCAATAGAATCATCGATTCTCTGGCAATATTCCTCAGGAGTAATATAGCCCGTCATCAGGCTAACGCCTTCGATTCCTACTACCTCAACAGTAGCCGGATCCAAAGTGACGTCCCAGCAACGACAGAAGTCATCGAGGTTCTCCAAATCCTCTCTCATTTGTTCAAAAAAGCTAGGCATCTCAGGAGACGTACCGTCAGCTCTGGACATAAGGGGCAGTATTCCCTCTTCCGCTGCTAAGTCGGGGAACTGATCAAAATAATACTTAACGAAATCCTGGAAGGTCTCATTGAAGTCTTCCACATTCCACACATTACCGGTACCGGCAGCCGCATAGAAATCGTTCGGAGCTACCACATCTCTATCGGAGTAAACCGGATTTCTGAATACAGCGATATCATCGTTCAGTTCTCCAGTTTCCGGATCAGAATATTGGGTGTAGCAAGCTGAATGAGATTCCCACATAGATGCGCCGCCACCTATATATAAACTATTCCAAGAGAACGATGGTATCACTATTGCAGAATACCGGGAACAACATCGAAAAAGTTGAAACTCCCTGCTACTAACTCCTCAAGTTAAAAACGGGTAAACTAACGATTATGTTTAAGGGCCAAGTTTACCACAAGAGTCTCGGCAGCATCTTTTTCAGTTGAAGCGATATCCTTCAACTATGCGGTGAAAAATCCTCATATGCGTCGGTTCCATCTTCGATTTGTTTTTTGGGAAACTCTTTCAGTTCACCGAGTTAGGTTTCTTATGGGCAAGCCTGGAAAATGTGTGGGAACAATTATCTTTTGTTTCATCCAGATATTACAGATGAATTTTATTCCAGCTGTTTGCTTTTTTTCGAAACTTTAACCCTGCTTTTCTTCGATCTTCATTAAATGCTGCAAGAATATTCTATCCAGTAAGATATTGATGAAACAGCTCTTGAGTTAACTCGTTTTCGCAGGAACGACCTTGTATTACCCTTTTCACCCTCTGATAGCCAAATAAAAGGTCCTGTTTTGGTTAGTGTTTATGGCGTTTTTTCTTTCTTTTTAAGCTGAAACTTATTAATCAAGTAAAACCAGATGGTATTGGGAAATACGCCAATGTTTGAATTCCGGCTTCAAATGTACGTTCTTTAAATCCTACAGCACCGACTTGCGATACGAGCACCTAAAGCGGTCCGGTATTCCAGAATGCCCACGGCATAGCCATCTGCGCTCCTTCGAATTTTTCTCAAATTCCCACTGGAGCTCTCACGTTTTCAGAAATAGCCGCAACAGTTTCTCGCATTAATGTGACTAGACTTTGTACTTTATTTTGTTATCACTAAAATCCTTGATTCACAACACATCTATCCAAATCTGACATTATCAAAATGAAATGTTTGTAAGGACGACTTTCACTCAATAACTCCAAAGGGCCGAAAGCCATAACCTGAAATTCAGGCTATGGCTTTCGGCCCTTTGGAGTTTTCGACTTTTATGCATGACTGTAGAAGTTCCTTCCAAGGCAAGTCACAAACAAGCCCTTTGCTTTATCTTTACCACACAGAAGTCAAACGCTATTTTCGTTTTATTCAAAATATAGACCGTTAATGGCATTACACAACGCTGCACAAACCCGTTTCTGTCCTTTTTCTGACGGATGGACCCCATCAGGCAAATAGACGGAACTGTTGAAAGCATTGATATTTGTTTGCGTTCTGACGTCAACCACAGTAAAGCACAATTTTTTTGCAGTATCCATCAACACATCATGAAAGTCCTTCATTGTACAGCCCGCCTAGTTTGGCGTCACATAGGCATCTCCAGCCTCACTCCTCCCATACGACTCTTGATAACGGTATAGGGGAGTTGGACATAGGATCTGAGCGTTCGGTTCATTCTGCTGTAAAAATCTAATACAATGCTCCAATCCATAACGGTAAACAGATAAACCGCTCTCTTGAGAATCCGCTTTTACTCCCCAATACCAATCGTTGGTCCCATGCCAGACAATAATCAAATCCGCGTCCGAACGGATGTTGCTTTGATTCTCCAACAGTGATACTAAATTATCCGGCGTGCCATAAGAAATGCCGCCGCTTACCGCATGATTAATCAAAACCGGGATATCCAAAGCGGCCTTTAAAAGCTTTCCATAGCCGCCACCAAAAGCACCCGTTGAAATGCTGTCGCCGTATATGATAGTTTTCGTTATTTTTCCATAGCTGCGATACATTTTCATTCCCCTATTTTATAGTCGCTCAACCCCTCTGAGCCTACTTTGAGGTATTGCAATATATTATTAAAATTTTTTGTTTGGTGACCCCTATGAGCTATCCTGCGCACAATCATAACAATATCGTGAAATTTTCAACAATATGCCTTACCTGCTACTAGGATACTGTCTCTTTCCATTTCAGGGAATCTTGAAAGCTATAAAAATATTTAAACGGTTATTTCCCGCACCAACAATCCCTCATAAACCGCCTGTTCCAAATTCTAAAGTAGGTTAAAGCTGTACAAGTAACTTCTTCGTCAATCGTTTCCTCGGTAGCCAAACTATCACTTTCGATATTAAGCGTACTGGAATTATTTTCCCCATTGCTGCCGCAGGATGCCACTGTAGCAGCAGCCAAGAGACTAACGCAATAAACCGGCTAATTGCTTTTTAACTTTTTTATTTTCCACTCGCCCCATGCAAGTTTTGGTACAGCCTTAGTTGGTTGCATATTGATCATATAACAAAACCTACATAAATTCAGGAGTATTTTTTTAATATATCGGGTGCAATTTTCAGGGACCACTGAAATTCCGGAGGTTTCCTATTGCTATTTTTCTGACGGCATCCTATAATTTTTAACATAAGTTGCTCAAATATTTTTTAACATTTGCCTCTTTATGTGGATTTTGGGGTACAACACACAATATAAAAGATAAAAGCGCCGTTTTACCGCAATAAAGCAATAAAATAGCGCTTTTAAAAATTTTGATAAAGTCTCAGATTTAATCAATATTGTAGGATTGTAGAAAATTCAAAACACGCCATTATACTTTTCGTATAATGATAAAATTGACCATTTGTTAAAACTTTGGTTGTAAAAAATAGTGATTAGCCAGAAAATTAATAATCGCCAATAAAATTTTTAAAAAAGTTTATTAGGCACTTCAATTTTTTCAAAAACTTTATTATCTATAATGATTTTAATTTTGCTTCCGCTAATTTTCAGTAATTTTTTCTCTTATAATAAAATTCCTTCCGTGCCGCAGGAAGAATTCACGGCATATTCTGCAGAAACTACTATGTATCAGTAAACATTAAAACGTATCGAAACGGTCCCAACTATATCAGTTTTCGAATAAAATTCCACTTTTCTTTTCGTATTCCCTCTGTTACAGCTAAAAGTCCCAGGTAAATGTCCCAGGATTGAAGCGCAAAAACGATAGCGATTTTATTCGCAGGCGCTATCAGAATTGTAGGGTTGAAGAACACCGCGCTACCTTTTATACTTTTAGTAAAGCTTTAAGATCATACTTTTTTGTGTGATTTTTAATGGATATTCAACAACCAAATAGAATAGAGGAAATAATCATGTCTGATAAAAATTTTAATCTGACTTTAGCGCAAGAATGTGCCAAAGCCTTTTCTAGTGTATCAGGGTTGGGCTGTACCATCTCTGATGCCGGTGGGACAGTACTAGAGGAGTTCGGCTATGGTTGTCAAAGCTGCGAGCTCTGTGATGCCCTTCATTCGGAAAAAAGCCATTGCGTTCAATCCCAAAACTATGGAATGGTAGAAGCGGAACGGTTTGGTGGGAAATATATCTATTACTGTCCCAAAGGATTGACCTGTTTTGTTTCTCCTATTCTCGGCGAAATTAAAAGCGCCGCTAAAATTACGGTAGGTCCCTTTTTAATGGTGGAAAAACAGGATTATATCGACTGTGATTTAACGGAGCTTTTTGATGTACCTTCAGATCAGCTGCAGCAGGCTAAAAAAATCTTAGAGAAAATTCCATATATTCCCACAGAAAAAGTAAATCATCTTTCTAACCTTCTGTTCATGGCTGTTGGCTTTATGAATAACGTCTCACGGGAAAACCAGCTTCTCAGCGCCCAATCGTCTGACCTGATTCAAGGACAGATCACAACTTATCTGATGCAATTAAAAAACGAAGATACCCCTCCAGCCTATCCCTTAGCTACAGAAAAGGAATTCCTGCAGAGTATCTCAAAAGGTGATAAAGGGAAAGCCCAAAAACTCCTGAATGAACTGGAGGGACATATTCTTTTTTCCACAGGCCGCAATTTCAAGCTAGTGTGCGCCCAGATTTATGAGCTTCTGGTACTCATGGGGCGGGCTGCCATTGACGCTGGTGCCAACGCGGAACAGATTCTTCAGCGGAGTCGGGGATTTGGCGAAAAGCTCTCAACCTTTCATAATATCGAAGAGCTTTGCTTATGGCTTTCCGGCATTACCAACGAGCTTATGGATAGCATTTTCAAATTTACAGGAGCTAGACATGCCAACGCTATGCATCTTTGCACCCAATATATCGACACCCACTATGCGGAGAAAATCACACTAGATGATCTTGCCCGCAAGGTATATCTTTCTCCGCCGTATCTGAGCCTGATATTCAAGCAAGAAATCGGCGTTACCTTCAATGAATACTTAAATCAGGTTCGCGTCGCAAAAAGCAAGGCGCTTCTGAAATGTGATGGACTTAGAATCACCGATATTTCCATTGCGGTCGGTTTTATGGATCAAAGTTATTTTACCAAAGTCTTTAAGCGGATTACAGGTGTTACGCCTAACAAATACCACGATAAATTAAAAACCACGGGATAACAGCCCGATAAGGCCTTATCTACGCTTTTCCCGCGTAAAAATCTTACATTTGTAAATTCTATTGTCCTGCTATTTCCCGGTGCATACCAATAGGCTAAAGACCGGCACCTTACGCAAAGCTTAAAGTGTTTTTTCTAGGGATGCCCCCTGCACATAGCGTTTATTCAATTTTTTTGATGACATGCTCACCGAGTTAAAAATATCTTTTCATCCTTTCTTTTAAAGTTTTCAATTTTTTACTGCACAGGTTTTTTACTACACAGGCCCGGGCGATATTTTATTTTTTCTACTCTTTGAATCGGACTTTTACAAATCGTTGATCTATATTTTTCGGTTGCTGGCCAAAATTTTCGTTACCACGCAATATTTCTCACAGGCCATAAGATGATTACAGCCCTAAAGATCACATCAGCTTCTCAGAAGATAAATTTTTCCCTTTTCGTCCTCTGAAAATCCCAGGCGGAAAGTTTTAGGATTTTCTTTTGAAACATTAAGAGATTACCAAATCACAAAAGAAAGTACAAGTAAGGCAGTAAAAATCTGGTGTATGCTTTAAAACAGAAAGGGGTTCTCTTCGAAAAGCTTTTCTGAGAGAGACGACCACTTCATTACTGTTTGGGAGGCAATCACTTATGAATGAAATTTTAAAAGAAATCTCTGAAAATTTACAACACGGCAAGGCAAAGGTCGTAAAGTCTTTGGTCCAACAGGCAATTGATGAGGGCATTCCCGCCCAGCAGATCCTGGAAGAAGGCCTTTTGGATGGCATGGGAATCATCGGCGAAAAATTTAAAAACAACGAGGTTTTCGTACCAGAAGTTTTAGTTGCTGCCAGGGCCATGAACATGGGGGCTGCCCTACTGAAGCCCTTGATGGCTGATGGCTCTGTGACTTCTGCCGGCAAGGTATGCATTGGCACTGTCAAAGGAGACCTGCATGATATTGGCAAGAACCTGGTCAAAATGATGATGGAAGGTAAGGGACTGGAGGTTCTAGATCTTGGTACAGATGTCCCGCCTGAGGCCTTTGTGGAAGCCGCTCAAAAAGAGGGTTGCCAAATCATCTGCTGCTCTGCTCTTCTGACTACCACCATGGGCGTCATGGAGGATGTCGTAAAAGCCGCAGAAGCCGCTGGAATCCGGGACAAAATTAAGATCATGATCGGCGGGGCGCCGGTAACCGAAGCCTTCTGTGAGCAAATTGGTGCCGATAAATACACCGTGGACGCTACCAGCGCCGCGGAAGCCGCTGTCGAAATTTGTCGCTCCATTGCGTGAGAACACGCTAAACGGGTGACCGGGCTAATCGCTTTTCAAGCAATGTTGAAACGGAATACCCGACTTTTTCAATATCAAATTTTAAATGTATCTTCAACAATCAAAAGAACAGGAGGCGTGAATTTCATGGCTCTCGGAAATATGTATCAATGGATCGAAGCTCAAAAGGCCGCTCCCCAGAAAAAACCTATCCCTGTACTGTCGTTTCCTTCGATCCAGCTGTTGGATATTACTGTAAAAGAACTAATTTCTGACAGCGATATCCAGGCTCGCGGAATGAAAGCAGTAGCTGAACGCACCCCTGAAGCCGGCGCATCGGTCAGCCTGATGGACCTCTCTATTGAGGCTGAATGCTTTGGTGCAAAAATCCGGGTAACCGAAGATGAGGTACCCACTGTCATCGAGGCGGTGCTCTCCCCGGATGACGACGAGGATGAGAGACTGGCTCAGGCAAAGGCACTAGAGATTCCGCCGGTAGGCGCAGGGCGTACTAAAATTTATATCGACGCCATTCGGAAAGCCTCAAAGCTTATCACCGATCGTCCAGTATTTGCTGGCGTAATTGGTCCCTTTTCTCTGGCCGGTCGGCTTTTAGATGTCAGTGAGGCAATGGTATACTGTTTTTCTGAACCGGATATGGTCCACGTTGTACTGGAAAAAGCAACTTCTTTTCTGATCTCTTACATACAGGCCTACCGCGAGGCTGGGGCCGATGGTGTCGTGATTGCTGAACCTTTGGCCGGGTTGCTTTCTCCCTCCTTAGCCCAGGAATTTTCCGGGAATTACTGTAAGCGGATCGTAGATGCTGTGCAAAGCGAAGATTTTGTGGTCATTTACCACAATTGTGGAAACACCACTATTCAAACCCTTGATTCAATTTTATCCTGCGGCGCAAAAGCCTATCACTTTGGCAATGCGATCTCCATGCCAGAAATGTTGAAAAAATTCCCTTCAGATATTCTGGTGATGGGGAATATCGATCCTGCTGGTATCTTCCGCAACGGGACCCCAGAGCTCACCCGGAAAGCGGTTTTTGAGCTGATGGATTCCTGTGCCCAATATCCTAATTTTGTACCCTCATCCGGCTGTGATATTCCACCCATGTCCCGTTGGGAAAACATTGATGCTTTCTTTGAAGCGGTCTCCGAATACTACAGCCGACATTCTGAAAAGTAAGTAAACCATAACAAGGAACGGAGACACCGGCCGCGTTTTTCTTTTCCGACACTAAAGGGATGATCCTATGTCAAGATTTAGTACAAGTTAAAATGAGAAATTAATCCTCACCTT
>CAUFXR010000033.1 GCA_959596515.1 uncultured Oscillospiraceae bacterium | reverse complement strand
GTGCGTTAGCAACACGCAAAAGAAGAAAGAAGATTTTAAAGCTGGCCAAGGGCTATTGGGGTTCTAAGAGCCGTCATTTTAAAATGGCTAAACAGGCCGTTATGAAATCCGGCAATTACGCTTATATCGGCCGTAAGCAAAGAAAGCGCGATTTTCGCCGTCTTTGGATCACCCGTATTTCCGCCGCCTGCAAGGCTAACGGCGTGAATTATTCCACCTTCATGAACGGCCTGAAGAAAGCCAACATTGAACTAAACCGCAAGATGCTCTCTGAGATCGCGATTGCGGATCCGGCGGCTTTTACCAGCCTGGTGGAAAAGGCAAAGGCTGCTCTATAAAAAAGCTTGGACTGCGCCCGGAAGTGTTCCGGGCGCTCCTTTTGTATCATGGAAAATACCCTTTTGAAATAAAAACATCTGCTTGTTGGGTTTCTATTCCAAAAGGGTACTTGTGAGGAAAGCTATGAGTGAGATTATCACCAGCAAGGAAAATCCTGCGGTCAAGCATGCGGCAAAGCTTTTGAAATCCGCGAAATTTCGGCGTCAGGAGAAAATGTTTTTAGTTGAGGGAATCCGTCTGTGTCGTGATGCAGCTTTCAGCAGTGTGAAAATTCTTCAGCTGTTTTATACCCAGGAGGCGCTCGAGAAATATTCTCAGGACGTGGAGATGTTGAGTAAAAGGGCAGAAAAGACCTTTTTGCTTTCTCAGCATCTAGCAAATGGGTTATCAGATACGGTGACCCCCCAGGGAGTTTTTTGTGTTTGCGCTATGCTTGACAAAACAGATTGTCTGGATAAAATGGATGCTAGCGGTCATTTATTGGGACTGGAAGATATCCAGGATCCTTCCAATTTGGGAACGATTTTGCGGACCGCCGAAGCCTTGGGTGTGAACGGCGTGCTCCTTACCAGGGGATGCTGCGACGTATACAGTCCTAAAGTGCTTCGGGGCAGTATGGGCGCGGTTTTCCGGCTGTCGTTGGTGATAGTGGAAGCCATGCCTCAGATTTTGGACACACTGAATCGAAAAGGATTTGTCTCCATGGCCGCAGTACCTGACCGGGAAGCGGTGCCGGTTACTCAAGTCCGGTTTTCTTCTCCGTCCATCGTTTTGGTGGGCAATGAGGGAAACGGGTTGCAATTGGAAACCATCCAGGCTTGCCAGCAAAAGATTACTATCCCGATGCTGGGCCGGGCGGAATCCTTAAATGCCTCAGTAGCGGCCAGCCTTTTGATGTGGGAAATGATGCGAGATCCCGAGGAGGCGCCGCTATGAACCGTAAACTTTTCTGGATCTGGCTTTCTTTAGGGCTCAGTCCAGGTAGCCGTTCCTGCAAACAAATTTTGGAACACTTCGAAACACCGGAAGACTTTTTTCAAGCCTCAGACGATCAGTGGCGTTCCTGCCGGTTGTCGGCTGGGGAATATGCGGCGCTGCGAACCCGCGATTTAGAAAAAGCAGAGGCGATATTGACCTTTTGCCAGGAAAAAGAAATCCATTTGATCGTGCCTGGCGAGCCAGCTTATCCAAGCTGTTTGTGGGAGATCGCCAATCCGCCTGCGCTTCTTTATTGTCAAGGAACCCTTCCTAATTCGGAAGAAGCCTTATGCCTGGCGGTGGTAGGCACTAGGAGTGCGACAACCGATGGTGTGAAGGCCGCTTTCGAGCTTTGTTATCAGTTAGCCAGCGCCGGGACGGTTATTGTTAGCGGCGGGGCTTTAGGAGCCGACCAAGCCGCATTGGAAGGTGCCTTGCAGGCCCAAGGAAAAACCATCGCCGTTTTGGGCGGAGGCGTAGATGTGGATTATCCGCCTAATTTTTCTGGGTTTCGCAGGCGCATTCTGGAAAACGGCGGTGCGGTTCTTTCTGAGTATCCACCGGGGGCGAGACCCTATCGGGGTAATTTCCCGATCCGCAACCGGGTAATTTCCGGACTTTCCCGGGGCGTTTTGGTGATTGAGGCTCCAAAACACAGTGGCGCTTTGATCACTGCAAGGCTCGCTTTGGAACAAAACCGGGATGTGTTTGCCTTGCCGGGCAGTGTTCGGAGTGAAGTTTCTTTTGGGACCAATCAGCTTATTAAGGATGGCGCGAAGCCAGTGACCTGTCCGGAGGATATTTTAGAGGAATATGCCTATACTTATGCTGATTCCTACTCTGAAGCAATTGAGAAAAGTGAAGCTGTTTTTACAGAGAAAGAGAATGATTTTCCCCAGGAAAAGATCCTTTTGCAATCTCTGAATGAACGAAAGAAACTGCCGAAGGCGCCGCCGGCTGTCCGCGAGGAGGAATTCTCAAAAATCGCGTTAAGGCTTTATCAAGTCATGGGTTGGGAACCAACCTATTTGGATACTCTTGCGGAACAGGCGGGATTATCCGCGTCACAGGCGCTACAGGCGGTGACAGAGCTGGAACTCAGCGGAATTATTCAATCCTATTCAGGACGACGTTACGCATTTCAGAAGTAATTTATGATAAGGTGGTAACTGAATGTCAAAATTAGTAATTGTGGAGTCGCCTGCTAAGGCGAAAACCATTCAAAAATATTTAGGAAAAGGCTATGATGTGATCGCCTCCATGGGCCATGTCCGGGATTTACCAGAAAATCGCCTCAGTGTGGATGTAAAAAAGCATTTTCAGCCTAAATACGCCATAATTAAGGGAAAAGAAAAACTGGTAGAAGAACTGGAAAAAATGGCGGATAAAAGTGAAGCCGTATTTCTGGCTACGGACCCTGATCGGGAAGGAGAAGCCATTTCCTGGCATCTGGCCTATCTATTAAAACTGGATCCCGAGGAGCAAAATCGGGTGACTTTCAATGAAATCACAAAGACTGGTGTCTCCAATGGGATGGCTCATCCCAGAGGCATCGATATCGATCTAGTCAACGCCCAGCAGGCCCGACGGATTTTAGATCGGCTGGTAGGATATAAGTTGAGCCCTTTCTTATCCCAGAAAATACGCCGGGGCTTGTCGGCGGGCCGGGTGCAATCGGTGGCGGTACGCCTGGTGGTGGACCGGGAAGAGGAGATCCGGGCTTTTAAGCCGGAGGAATACTGGTCCATTGACGCCAAGTTTATCCCCAAGGGAAGCCGCAAACCGTTCCCAGCGGTATTTTACGGTACGGAAACTGAAAAGATCAAGCTTTCTTCTAAGGAGGAAGCTGATAACATTCTGGAAGCGGTCAAAGACGCAGATTTCCAGATCACCAAGCTGAAGAAGGGTACTCGGAGAAAATCTCCGGCGCCGCCTTTTATCACTTCTACCCTACAGCAGGAAGCCTCTCGGAAGCTTGGTTTCCAGGCGCGTCGGACCATGAAGGCGGCTCAGGAACTTTATGAGGGTATCGATATTCAGGGCCTGGGCGCCACTGGTTTGATTACCTATATGCGAACGGACTCTTTGCGCTTGTCCCAGGATGCTATTCGGGATGCCAGAGAGTATATCGGCGGACGGTGGGGAGAGAAATATCTGCCTAAAGAGGCCCGGCATTTTAAGTCCAGGGCAAATGCTCAAGACGGCCATGAGGCGATTCGTCCGACTATGGTCAGTTTGACTCCTGACCAGGTGAAAGACAGTTTGACCAGTGACCAATATAAGCTTTATAAGCTAATTTGGGAGCGGTTTTTAGCTTGTCAGATGGCACAGTGCCTGCAAAGCACTACCCAGGCGGACATTACCGGGAATGGTTATGTGTTTAAAGCCTCCGGCTATACTGTGACGTTTGACGGCTTTACCGTTCTTTATGTAGAGGGACGGGATGAGGCACAAGAGGACGAAGGCGCCTTACCGCCTTTGGAAAAGGATATGACGGTTCGGACGAAGGAAATCGTTCCAAATCAGCACTTTACCCAGCCGCCTCCCCGCTATACAGAGGCCTCTTTGATTAAAGCGATGGAGGAATATGGTATCGGCCGCCCGTCCACATATGCGGCCACCATTACTACCATCACTGGTAGGGAGTATGTGGTTCGAGATGGCAAGGCATTAAAGCCTACAGAGTTGGGAGAGGTTACCACCAAACTGATGAAGGAACGTTTCCCGAAA
Source organism: uncultured Oscillospiraceae bacterium (assembly GCA_959596515.1). GTDB lineage: Bacteria > Bacillota > Clostridia > Oscillospirales > Acutalibacteraceae > Clostridium_A. The sequence goes on along the minus strand of CAUFXR010000033.1, from coordinate 19,735 downwards.
ATCGTCAACGTAAAATTTACCGCCCAAATGGAAGAAGATTTGGATGGCATCGAGACAGGCAAGGAGAATTGGGTGGACACCCTGGAGGAGTTCTACGGAGACTTTGACAAGACTCTCCAAAAGGCTAAGGAAGAAATGAAGGATGTCAAGATCACCCTGGAAGAAGATAAAACTGATCTGATCTGCGAGAAATGCGGTCGCCAGATGGTAGTCAAGGTGGGACGGTATGGTAAGTTTATCGCCTGCCCAGGATATCCGGAATGTAAAAACATTAAAAAGTTTGTGAAAGAAACCGGTGCTGAGTGCCCCAAATGCGGTGGCCGGGTTATCGAGAAGAAAACGAAAAAAGGTCGGGTTTTCTATGGATGTGACCATTATCCGGATTGCGATTTTGTATCCTGGGATGAACCAATCCGAGAGAAGTGTCCCAAGTGCGGCAAGACCCTTTTGAAAAAGAAAGGGAAAAAGCCCAAGATCTACTGTATAACCGAAGGATGCGGCTATGAGCGGGTGGAAGACCAGGATGAAAATTAACGTAATAGGCGGGGGGCTGGCAGGCTGTGAAGCTGCTTGGCAGGCGGCAAACGCCGGAGCCCAGGTAACCTTATATGAAATGAAGCCGAAAAAGTACTCCCCGGCCCATCATAGTCAGAATTTCGCGGAGCTGGTTTGTTCTAACTCTTTGAAAGCGAGCCGAGTGGAAAGCGCCGCGGGGCTGCTGAAGGAGGAAATGCGGCGTTTTCACTCTTTGCTGATGGAATGCGCTGATCAAACCCAGGTTCCCGCCGGAGGCGCTTTGGCGGTAGACCGAGATGAGTTTTCCAGCCTGGTCACAAAAAAAATTAAAAGCCATGGAAATATCCAGGTAGTACCTCAGGAGATTACAGATCTTCCTCCAGCCAATATGGAGGAGCCTACGATTATCGCTACCGGGCCTTTGACCAGTGACGCTCTGGCGGAGAAGATCTCGGAGCTCTGCGGCGGTTCGCTGAGTTTTTTTGACGCGGCGGCGCCTATTGTTACTTACGACAGCGTGGATCTGTCTCAGGTGTTTACGCAGTCCCGTTATGATAAAGGTGAGGATGACGCTTATCTCAACTGTCCTATGGATAAAGAGCAGTATGAGGCCTTTTATCAGGAACTAATCCAGGCGGAAAGAGCGCCAGTTCATGAGTTCGATGTGAACAACCCAAAAGTTTATGAGGGCTGTATGCCCGTTGAGGTGATGGCTCAGCGGGGCGCGGATACTTTACGGTTTGGTCCGTTAAAGCCAGTTGGTCTGCGAGATCCTAGAACCGGTCATCGACCTTGGGCAGTGGTACAGCTGCGGCAGGAAAATCGGGAAAAGACCCTCTATAATTTGGTGGGCTTTCAGACAAATCTGAAGTTCCCGGAACAGAAGCGAGTGTTTTCTATGATCCCGGCCCTGAAAAACGCTGAGTTTGTCCGGTACGGAGTCATGCACCGAAATACTTTTATTGATTCTCCCAGACTTTTGAATCAGGATTTTTCTATGAAAAAAAGGCCTTACCTGTTTTTCGCCGGACAGCTTACAGGGCTGGAAGGATATCTAGCCGCGATGTTTTCCGGCCTGCTGGCCGGGCTGAATGCGGTTCGGAGGTGTCAGCGCAGAGAAATGCTGATTCTTCCGAGAGAAACCATGATGGGAGCCTTGAGCTACTATATCAGCGATGAATCGGTTAAGGATTTTCAGCCGATGGGCGCTAATTTTGGAATTTTACCGCCTCTTCAGGAACATATCCGGGATAAACGTCAGCGGTATGGTGTCTTGGCGGAGAGATCGCTGAATCGAATTGAAGAAATTTTAAGAAGCGGAGATTAAGCCACAAAGAAAGGTGGGAAAGCGGGAACCGCTGCTCGAGTGTTTAACGAGCGAGGAGCGTTACCGCGAGGATATGAAAATTATCGTTGACGCGTTTGGAGGGGACAACGCCCCCCTGGAAATTTTAAAGGGCTGCGCCCAGGCGGTCGCGGAATACGACCTGGATATTATGCTCACGGGAAAAGAAGCTGAGATTCGTCAGGTCGCGGAAGAAAACGAGATCTCGTTGAACCGAATGGAAATCGTGGATGCTCCGGATGTGATCACCATGAACGACCACGCTGGGGATATTATGAAATCTAAATCCCAATGCTCTATGGCGGAGGGCCTGCGGCAGCTTGCAAATGGAAACGGAGACGCTTTTATCTCTGCGGGTAACAGCGGCGCTTTAGTAGTGGGATCCACCTTGATCGTAAAACGGATTCCTAAGATTAAGCGGCCGGCGTTCGCGCCGATTATGCCCAAAAATGAAGGCTTTTTCATGCTGATTGACGGCGGAGCCAACGTGGAGTCCAAGCCGGAAATGCTTCAGCAATTCGGTGTCATGGGATCAATCTATATGGAAAAGGTCATGGGGGTCAAAAATCCCCGGGTTGGTCTGGCCAACGTGGGTACCGAGGACCATAAGGGCGGCGATCTTCAGCATGAGGCATTTCAGCTTTTAAAGGAAACCGACGTGAATTTTATCGGAAACATTGAGGCTCGGGATATTCCGGAAGACGCAGCGGATGTGGTGGTGTGCGACGGGTTTACTGGAAATGTGATTCTAAAGCTTTACGAAGGCGTGGCCATGACGCTGATGAACAAAATCAAAGGTATCCTGACCAAGAATCTAAAAACAAAGATTGCCGCGGGCATGATTTACAGCGATATGAAGGAACTCAAAAAGGCCATGGATTACAACGAATACGGCGGGGCGCCGATTATGGGAGTATCCAAACCAGTGTTTAAAGCTCATGGAAGCGCGAAAGCAAAGACCTTTAAAAATGCCCTTCGCTTAACGGCGGCCTATGTAAAAGGCAACGTGGTGGAGGAGATCAACGATTCACTGCAATCGCTGAAGGGAATGGATAACAATGAGTAAGCAGGGAAAAACAAAAGCCGGAGATCTGGATTTTCAGCGGCTGGAAGAAAATTTGGGCTACACCTTTCAAAATCCAAAACTTCTGAAAACCGCTTTAACACACTCTTCCTTTGCCAATGAGGCCCACAACGGTACCCGCAGCAACGAGCGCCTGGAGTTTTTGGGAGACGCGGTTTTAAGCATCGTGGTATCTGATTATATTTTCCGCAATTGTCCCCATCTGCCTGAAGGAGAGCTGACAAAAATGCGGGCCTCCCTTGTGTGCGAGAAGTCGCTTCAGCGGTTTTCCAGGACTTTGGAAATCGGAAGCTTTCTCCGGCTCAGCCGGGGCGAACAGAACTCCGGCGGAGCGGAACGGTCATCCATTTTAGCTGACGCTTTCGAGGCGGTTCTGGCGGCGATCTATTTAGACGGCGGCATGGAAAAAGCTCGAGAATTTGTTCTGCGGTTTACGGTACCGGAAATGGAAAATCCCAAGCCGAAAGCTTTTAAGGATTACAAAACGGCCTTACAGGAAATCGTTCAGCAAAATCCTGAGGAAAAGCTTAACTATGTGCTGGTGGGTGAAAGCGGTCCGGATCATAATAAGCATTTTGTTGTTGAGGTTCATTTAAACAGCAACGTCATCGGAAAAGGCGGCGGAAGAAGCAAGAAGGAAGCTGAACAACAAGCTGCTCGGGAAGCATTGGAGCTGATGGGCTATTAAGCATAGTAACGTGGCTTTTTTTATCCCCCATGTGGGATGTCCCCATCAATGCAGTTTCTGCAATCAGAAAAGCATCACCGGTGTACAAAAGCGCGTGGAACCCAATGAGGTCACTGCTGTGCTCGAGAAGGCCAGGCAGGCGCTGGAGGGACAACAGGAAGCATCTGAAATCGCCTTTTTCGGCGGTAGCTTTACCGCGGTGCCAGAGGCTTATCAGAAGGCGCTTTTGGATGCCGCTTATCCCTTTGTAAAGCGAGGAGACTTTTCTGGAATCCGAATTTCCACCAGACCGGATGCTATTGACCATACTGTTTTAGATCTCCTGAAACAGTATGGCGTAAAAACCATTGAATTGGGTGCACAGAGTATGGACGACCGGATACTGGCTCTCAACCAGCGGGGACATACCGTTCAAGATGTGGTAAACGCCTCTCGGATGATTCGAGAATACGGATTTTCTCTAGGGCTTCAGATGATGACCGGACTTTACGGAAGCACCCCGGAGTCTGATTGGGAAACTGGAGAAAAACTGGTATTATGTAAACCTAATTGCGTTCGGATTTATCCTACTGTAGTGCTGCGGGGTACCAAGTTGGCCGAATATTACCGGTCAGGTCTTTACAGCCCGCCGGATACGGAGCAGTCTATCCCTTTATGCGCCAGACTGCTGGGTTTGTTCCGGGAAAACGGGATTGAGGTGATCCGGCTGGGGCTCCATGATACGTTGGAGCTGAAACGAGATCTGTTGGCGGGAGCTTATCATCCTGCGTTTCGGGAAAAATGCCAGTCTTATTTGTTTTATAAGAAAATTTTAGCCCGTGTTGCCGAAATGAGAAAGAAGTCGGATAGTATTGAAATTTTTGGTAATCCGCGGGAGCTTTCCCAAGTTGTGGGGCAAAAGCGAGAGAACATACAAAAGCTAAAGGAACAGGGCATTGTCGCCCGGGCGATACCGGACCCATCGGTTCCTATGGGAGAAATTCAAGTTAAGTGCAGGTGAGAACGTGCTATTAAAATCACTAAAATTACAGGGCTTTAAAACCTTTCCGGATCAGACGAAGCTTTCCTTTGGACCGGGGATCACTGCGGTCGTAGGGCCAAACGGCAGCGGGAAAAGCAATATCAGTGACGCAATCCGCTGGGTTTTGGGAGAGCAATCCTGCAAAACCCTGCGCTGTTCCAGAATGGAGGACGTTATTTTCAACGGCACTCCGGCGCGAAAGTCCCAGGGATACGCTCAGGTGACCCTGACCATTGACAATAAAGACCGCAGACTTCCCTTTGGGGAGGATGAGGTGGCGATTACTCGCCGCTACTATCGTTCCGGCGACAGTGAGTATTTAATTAATAAAGCGGTCGTCCGGTTAAAGGATATCCATGAACTGTTTATGGATACCGGCTTAGGGCGGGATGGCTATTCTATTATCGGTCAGGGAAAAATCGACAGCATTGTGGCTTCCCGTTCCGAGGACCGAAGAGAGATTTTCGAGGAAGCCGCCGGAATTTCCCGCTACCGTTACCGCAAGGGAGAAGCTGAGAAAAAGCTGAATCAGACCGAGGAGAACCTGCTTAGGCTGAGAGATATCCTGTCCGAACTGGAAGCCCGAGTAGGGCCCTTGGAGGAACAGGCGAAAAAGGCTAAAGACTATTTGGCTTACGCTGATGAAAAGCGGATTTTGGAGATCGGTTTATGGCTGAATACCCTGGAAAAATCAGGAAAAGTCCTGCGGGAGCAAGAGGATAAAATCCTAGTGGCCAGGAATCAGGATGAGGAAGTTGAAAACCAGATTCAGGAGATTCAAGCCCGGGAGGAAACAATCTTTTCAGAAATTAATTCCCATACCGCTAAAGTGGACGAGTGTCGGCGGGAGATCCAAAGTCTTCAGGAGCTTTCCGGAGAAAAAGAACACGAGGCAAGCCTGTTGGACAGCGATATTTCCCATAATGAGGAATTGATTTCCAGAGTTGAGGCTCAGATTCAAGAGGCGAATTCCTCTGCAGATTCTATTGACGAGGAAATCAGGAAGCGGCAGGCTCAGATTTTGGAGAAAGAACGCCAAGAGGCAGAAAATCAGAAAGCTCTAGCTTCCTGTGAGCAGGAACTGTTGGCCTTACAGGAGGAAGCGGGAAAATATTTGACAGAGGGCGAGAATCTCAGCGGTGAGATCGCCGCGCTGACGGAAAAAGCCGGCGAGGCTAAATTGTCCGGAGTCACGGCTGCGTCATCCATCAGCGAGATCGAAGCCCGACTTTCCAAAGTGCAAGCGGATATTACCCAAAGACTCAGCAGCCTTCACCAGACCAATGAAGCACTTAAAGATTACCAGCAGATGCTGGACGACACCAATGAACGGATCGATGGCCTGACCAATACGGTCAAAGGCTATGAGCTTCGCTTAAATTCCAGGCGGGGAAAATTAGCGGACAGCAAAAAAATTGCCGATCAGCTATCCCTCGACGCTCAGGAGAAACTTCGTCGGGCAAATTTACTGAGAGAATTGGAGAGAAATCTGGAAGGCTTCCAAAAAAGCGTAAAAACTGTTATGAAGGAATCCCAGAGGGGAACCCTCACCGGTATCCATGGGCCGGTGTCCCGGCTGTTTCAGGTTTCCAATGAATACGCGGTAGCTATTGAAACCGCTTTAGGAGGCGCTACGCAGAATTTGGTGGTGAGCACCGAGCAAGATGCCAAGCGCGCTATCCAGCTTTTAAAGCAGCGTGACAGCGGACGGGCTACTTTTCTACCCTTGTCTACCATTAAGGGAAATATACTAAAGGAGCCGGGTCTAGAGGAATGTATGGGCTTTATAGGCGTGGCAAGCCAGCTCTGTAGGTTTGACGTTCAATATCAGGGCGTTATCGATTCCCTGCTGGGCAGAGTTGCGGTGGCGGAAAGCTTGGATGACGCCGTAGCCATCGCCAAACGGTTTCATTACCGGTTCCGTATCGTCACCCTGGATGGCCAGGTGGTCAACGCCGGCGGTTCCTTGACCGGCGGTTCTCTGGCTAGAAACTCCGGACTTTTAAGCCGGGTAGGCGAGATCGAAAAGTATGAGAAAGAAGCGGCCACTATCCAAGAAAAGCTGAAAAAGGCCCAAGAGGACTATCATCAGCTGCAGACAGAGGTTTCGAAAAACGAGGCGGCGTTGTTAGGCGCTCAGGGAGAATTGACTTCTGCCCAGGAAGAGCGGATCCGTCTGGAAGCGGAACAGAAAAATCGCCAGTCAGAGCGGGAAAATCTGCAAAAGACAGTTGAGGATCTGCAAAACGAGAGAGAGCAATCTCAGGTACGGCTGAAAGAGCTAAAGTCAGCTTTAGAGGCTGCCCAGGAAGCTCAAAAAGAAGCCGAAGATAAAATCGCCGTGATTGAGGAAAAGTTGTCCCACATCACCGGCAGCCAGGCGGAGTTCACCGAAAAGCGGGAAGAAATTTCCCAAAAAATGCAGGAACTTCGTATGGGGCTTTTATCTCTGGAAAAGGATAAAGCCTCTTTGAAGGCGGAGATCCTTTCTATGGAAAGCCGCAAGCAGGGCGAGACCGGAAGAATCGCTCAGCTGGCGGAGGAAATTCAGGAGCTGAAGCAGAAAAACCAGGAATTGCAAGAGGAAATTTCACAGCGGATGGCGCAGGCTCAGGAGCTAAAAGAAAAAGCCGCCGGCGTGGAAAAATCCATTGAGACGCTGAACCAGGAACGAATGGGACTGGAAAAACAGTCTGCGCAGCTTCGGGCCGAGGAGAGGGAAAAGCAGTCCCAAAGAGAACTTACCGGCCGGGAACTTGCCCGTTTGGAAGAGCGGAAAGCCAATCTTCAAAAGGAATATGATGAAATTATCAGCCGACTGTGGGAAGAATATGAACTGACCCGGAGACAGGCGGAAGAAACCGTCGGTCGGGTTGAGGAGCCGGCTAAGGCGCAAAAGCGGCTGAATGAGCTGAAAAATAAGATCAAAAGCTTGGGAACGGTCAACGTAGCCGCTATTGAGGAGTATCAGGAGGTTTCAGAGCGGTATACCTTTATGCGGGAACAGGTGCAAGATGTGGAGAAGTCCCGAGAGGAGCTGCTTAAGCTGATCCGGGACCTGACCCAGAATATGCGCTCTTTGTTTGTGACCAGGTTTGAAGAAATCAATAAGCATTTCGGTTCCACTTTCCAGGAACTGTTCGGAGGCGGCGGCGCGCAGCTAAAGCTTTCTGACCCGGATGATATTTTAAATTCCGGCATCGATATTTATGTTCAGCCGCCGGGAAAGATTGTCAGCCATCTGGAACTTCTTTCCGGCGGAGAAAAGGCCTTGGTTGCCATCTGCCTCTACTTTTCCATCATGAAGGTCAGCCCAGCGCCATTTTGTGTGCTGGACGAGATCGAGGCTGCTCTGGATGACGTAAATGTTACCCGGTTTGCCGCTTATCTCCGCAGAATGAACGACAATACCCAGTTTATTGTCATTACCCATCGCCGCGGTACCATGGAGGAGGCCGATGTGCTTTATGGCGTTACCATGCAGGATGAAGGGGTTTCCAAGCTTTTGGAGCTGCGGGCGTCTGAAATAGAGGCTAAACTTGGCATGAAAGCGTAACAAAAGGAGGAATCCTGTTGGGATTATTCAGTAAAATCAAAGAAGGTTTAAAAAAGACCAGAGACAGCGTAGTGGGACAAATCGACTCCATGCTGAAATCCTTTACAAAAATTGACGACGACCTGTTCGAAGAGCTGGAAGAGCTTCTGGTAATGGGAGACGTGGGCATTAATACGGCCCAGCATATCTGCGAGGAACTCAAAGCCAGAGTAAAACGTGATGGTGTGAAAGATCCCAACCAGATTATGGGGATGCTCCATGATGTGGTGCGGGAAATGCTGGAAGGAGATACGAGCCTTCATTTAGGAACTAAGCCATCTATCATTTTGGTGATCGGTGTCAACGGTGTGGGGAAGACCACCACCATTGGGAAGATTGCCTCCAGATTGACCCGGAATGGGAAAAAGGTCGTGATCGCGGCGGCGGATACTTTCCGGGCTGCGGCTATCGACCAGCTGGCCATCTGGGCGGACCGTTCCGGCGCTGATCTGGTAAAGCAGGGAGAAGGTTCTGACCCGGCCGCTGTGGTGTTCGATGCCATTTCGGCGGCGAAGTCCCGAAACGCTGATGTGATCATCTGCGATACCGCCGGCCGGCTTCACAATAAAAAGAATCTAATGGACGAACTGAGCAAAATCGGCAGGATTATTGACCGGGAACTGCCAGAGGCGGAAAAGGAAATCCTGCTGGTTTTAGATGCGACTACCGGTCAAAACGCTGTAAACCAGGCCAGAGAGTTTAAAAATTCCTGCGGCATTACCGGGATTGTACTGACAAAACTGGATGGCACGGCCCGCGGCGGCGTGGTTATCGCTATTAAGGAAGATCTAAATGTTCCGGTAAAGTTCATTGGTGTTGGAGAGCAGATCGATGATCTTCAGCCTTTTGACCCGGATGATTTCGCCAATGCTCTGTTCGCTCCGGAACAGAATGAAAGCTGAGCTGTCAATTGTCAGAAGTGCGATCAACGGTTTGAGGTGTTTCCTGAGCGACAAGATAAAACAGCAAAGATAAAATAGCGAATATGTCAAATTCAAGCGGATTATCGTGTAATCGAGTTGGAAACAAGTTGTCGATAGAAACACGGAAAATGAAAAAAACTATTTTCTCCGCTTTTGGGTCACAGAGAAAACGCTGTTTACGTTGCAACTAGTTGAAACTAAATGGATAAAGAGGTGGTTTACCGTGCAATTTGTCATGGCGACCAATAATTTAAAAAAACGGGATGAAATGGAGCGTATTTTAAAGGAGCTTGGGATTGAGGTCCTCACCGCGAAGCAGGCCGGCGCGGATTTAGGCGATGTGGAGGAAACCGGGACAACTTTCGAGGAAAACGCTTATATTAAGGCGAAAGCAGCCCTGGACTTAACCGGAAAAGCCTCGATTGCTGATGATTCCGGCTTGATGGTGGATGCTTTAAACGGGGAGCCGGGCGTGTATTCCGCCCGCTACGGCGGCCCGGGAGCCACAGATGAGGAAAAAGTACAAAAACTCTTGAAAAACATAGAAAACGTACCAGATGAAAAACGAACCGCCAAGTTTGTTTCCGCTATATGCTGCTTGTTTCCCGACGGGAAAGAGCTTATGGTACGGGGGGAATGTCCGGGAAAAATTGCGTATGCGCCTGTGGGAAAAGGCGGATTTGGCTACGATCCAGTATTCATCGTAGAGGGCGGAAAGACTTTCGCTGAGTTGACAGCGGAAGAGAAAGACGCTGTGAGCCATCGCGGCGTTGCCCTGAGAAAATTAAAAGCGGCGCTGAAAGAGACGCTGGAAGGAGCAAAGGAATGTTAACAAGCAAGCAAAGGGCTTATCTCAGAGGTTTGGGAAATCCATTGGATACTATCCTGATGGTTGGAAAGGGCGGCATGAGCCCAGAAATCCTTAAGCAGGCAGATGACGCCATCACCGCCAGGGAGATCATCAAAGGAAAATGCTTGGAAACCTCGCCGTTGTCCTCAAGGGAGGCGGCGGAAGAAATCGCCGGGGAAATCGGCGCCGAGGTCGTACAAGTCATCGGAACAAAGTTTATTTTATACCGCAGAAACGAGAAAAAACCGGTTATTGTACTGCCGAAAAAATAAGGGAGCGCTATGAAACAGCGAATTGGAATTTTAGGAGGAACTTTTAATCCTATCCACAATGCCCATTTAAAAATGGCCTTGGATTTTTCAGCGAAGCTTCATTTTGATAAGGTGCTGATCATCCCAACTAGAATCCCGCCCCATAAACAAGCGTCGGATATGGCCTCAACCGAGGATCGGTTGGAAATGTGCCGATTAGCGGCGCAGAGCAATCCGATTTTTCAGGTGTCTGACATGGAAATTAAGCGTCCAGGTCCCAGCTACACCTCCGATACTTTGGAAATATTAACCGCGCAAAATCCAGAGGCGAGATTTTACTTTTTGACAGGTGCGGATATGTTTCTCACCATTCAGGATTGGAGAAGGCCGGAAAAAATTTTTGAGCTTGCCGACATCTGTGCGGCCCCCAGAGAAAAATCTGATATTTTTATTTTACAAAATCACGCGAATCGGTTAAAATTACAGTATGGAAACTTGTTCCAATACGAAATTTTGGATATCCCCCTAATGCCGGTTTCCTCTACGGAAATTCGCAGACGGTCCCGGTTAGGGGAATCGATTGACGTTTTTGTTCCCAAGCAGGTGGCTGATTATATCCATGAACGCCGTCTGTATCAATAAAAATGGGGGAGGTTTTTCAATGTCAATATCAGCGATGACGGTTGAGGACTGCAAAAAAATCATTCGGAAACGTCTGGGAGATCATCGTTACCAGCATTCGATCAATGTGTCGAAATGTGCGGAAGATTTGGCAAAAAAATATGGTGCCGACCCGTACAAGGCAAAAATTGCCGGAATCCTTCACGATGTCACTAAAGAGACCCCGTATCCGGAACAGTTGCAAATGATGGAGCGTTGTGATATTCTATTAAACGATATTGAAAAACAAGCGCCAAAGCTATGGCATGCCGTTTCCGGCGCCTGCTTTATGGAGCACGAGCTGGAAATCGAGGATGAAGATATTTTAAATGCGGTGCGTTACCATACCACTGCCCGTAAAGATATGACAACTTTGGAAAAAGTAATTTACATCGCTGATTTTATTTCCGCCGAACGAGATTATCCCGGTGTGGATGAACTGAGAAAGGCAGCACAGGTAAGCCTGGAAAAGGTAATGCTGGAGGGCCTATCTTTCAGCATGTGCGATTTGTCCAAACGAAAAATGCTGATTCACCCCAACACCTTTGAAGCATATAATGAAATTTTACTCGCCATGAAAAAGGAGTGACCAGTTTTTATGACATCCCTGGAGCTTGCGAAAGAAGCAGCCAAAATTTTAGACAGTAAAAAGGGAATTGATATTCAAGCCATCGGTGTCAGGGAGGTTACCACCCTGACCGATTACTTTGTCATTGCTGCCGGTGGAAGCGGCACCCAGGTAAAAGCCCTGGCGGATGAGGTGGAATTTCAATTAAAGCAGCTAGGAATTTCCCCAAACCATATTGAGGGACACCGTTCCAATACCTGGATCCTTTTAGATTATGGCAATGTGGTGGTTCATGTGTTTTTAAAAGAGACTCGCGACTTTTACGACCTGGAACGGTTGTGGCAGGACGGCGAGCAAATAGATTTATCTAGTGTGCTGGAATAAACAGGAGGGGTTCAACTTTGAAGTACGATCATACCGGCATGGAAGCAAAATGGCAGAAACAATGGGAAGAAAAGGGCGTGTTCCATGCGAGCAACGACTCTGACAAGCCCAAATATTACACATTAATTGAGTTTCCCTATCCCAGCGGTCAGGGACTGCACGTTGGCCATCCCAGATCTTACACGGCTTTGGATATCGTGGCGAGAAAGCGTCGTTTGATGGGGTATAATGTGCTGTATCCCATCGGCTGGGATGCTTTTGGCTTACCAACCGAGAATTTTGCCATTAAAAATCACGTGCATCCGGAAGTGGTGACAAAGAAAAACATCGCCCGCTTTAAGCAACAGTTGCAGTCTCTTGGTATTTCGTTTGACTGGAGCCGTGAAATCAATACTACGGATCCGGATTACTATAAATGGACCCAGTGGATCTTTTTACAGTTGTTTAAGCACGGGTTAGCGTATAAAAAAGAGGCTTCCGTGAACTGGTGTACCTCCTGTAAATGTGTGCTGGCCAACGAAGAGGTGGTCAACGGTGTTTGCGAACGCTGTGGCAGCGAAGTGGTGCGAAAAGTAAAGTCTCAGTGGATGCTGAAGATCACTGAGTACGCCCAGCGGCTGATCGATGACCTGGATTTGGTGGATTATCCGGATCGTGTCAAGGCGCAGCAGAAAAACTGGATCGGCCGTTCCACCGGCGCGGAGGTGGATTTTGATACCACTCTGGGCGACAAATTGACTGTTTATACCACCCGTCCGGATACTTTGTTCGGCGCGACCTATATGGTAATTTCCCCAGAACATCCCATGATTGAGAAATGGGCCGATCAAATTCAAAATATGGAAGAAGTAAGAGCGTATCAGGAAGCGGCCGCGAAAAAGTCTGATTTTGAGCGGACAGAGGTCGCTAAGGACAAAACCGGCGTAAAGCTTCTTGGGGTAAAGGCTATCAACCCGGTGAACGACCGGGAGATCCCGATCTTTATTTCCGACTATGTTTTAGTGTCCTACGGCACCGGTGCGATTATGGCGGTGCCCGCTCACGATACCAGAGACTGGGAATTCGCTAAGAAATTTGATCTTCCGATCATCGAAGTCGTAAAGGGTGGAAATGTACAGGAGGAAGCCTTTACAGATTGCGCCACAGGAATTATGGTAAATTCCGGCCTGTTGGACGGTCTTTCTGTGGAGGATGCCAAGGTGAAAATTACCCAGTGGCTCACGGAAAATCATAGAGGCCACGCAAAGGTCAACTTTAAGTTGAGAGACTGGGTTTTCTCCCGTCAAAGATACTGGGGAGAACCAATCCCGATTGTGTATTGTGAGAAATGTGGTTATGTCCCTCTGCCGGAGAGCGAACTTCCGCTGACTCTGCCGGAGGTGGACTCTTATGAGCCTACAGAAAACGGCGAGTCTCCCTTGGCCAATATGACTGATTGGGTAAACACCACCTGCCCGCACTGCGGCGGACCCGCCAAGCGGGAGACCGATACTATGCCCCAGTGGGCTGGTTCATCTTGGTATTTTCTGCGGTATACTGATCCGCACAACGACCAGGCATTGGCATCACAAGAAGCGCTGAAGTACTGGACACCGGTGGACTGGTACAACGGCGGTATGGAACATACCACCCTGCATTTGCTCTATAGCCGGTTCTGGCATAAATTCCTCTATGATATCAAAGTGGTTCCCACACCAGAGCCTTACGCCAAGCGTACCAGTCACGGTATGATCTTGGGAGAAAACGGCGAAAAGATGAGTAAATCCAGAGGCAATGTGGTAAACCCGGATGACATTGTCAAGGAATACGGCGCTGATACCATGCGTCTGTTTGAAATGTTCATTGGTGACTTTGAGAAGGCCGCGCCCTGGAGCGCCGCAGGCATCCGAGGCTGTCGCCGCTTTGTGGAGCGCTATTGGAACCTGCAGGACATCCTGGTGAAGGATGGCGGAATCCGTGCCTGCCTGGAGACGCCTTTCCATAAGGCCATTAAAAAGGTAGGAGAAGACATCGAAAATCTGAAGTTCAACACTGCTATCGCTGCACTGATGTCTTTGATCAATGATATTTATGACAGCGGCTCGATTACGCCGGAAGAACTAAAGATATTCACCATTCTGATGAATCCCTTCGCTCCTCATGTCACCGAGGAAGTTTGGAGCCTCAATAAGCTGGGTGAGAAAATGGTGTGCCAGCAGCAATGGCCGGCTTATGACGAGGATAAATGTAAGGATGAGACCATAGAAATTGTCGTACAGGTAAACGGAAAGGTTCGCGGCAAGCTCTCTATGCCAGCCGATGTGGCTAAGGATGCGGCTATTGCCGCTGCCAAGGCGGATGACAAAATTTGTGCTGCGATTGGGGAAAAGACTATTATCAAGGAAATTTATGTGCCTGGCAAGCTGGTCAACCTGGTGGTCAAATAAGTTGCTTGCACGGGCGCTGAGATGAATTTTCTGAATTTTGGGATAAATATTACTTGTAAATATTTACCAAATGAGGATTTTCTTTCCTAGGGAATAAAACGAATTTGTGAACTTTCACACATTACCCTTGACACCCAAAGCCTGCTACTGTATAATATTTTAGTATCGTAAGACACAAATACCCCTGTCGTTCGACGGAGGGGAGGGAAATAGATGGCTGAAATTAGAATTAAAGATAACGAGTCTTTGGACAGTGCTTTGAGAAGATTCAAGAAGCAGTGTGCCAGAGCTGGTGTTATCGCCGAGGTGCGTAAGAGAGAAGCTTATGAAAAGCCTTCCGTACGTCGCAAAAAGAAGTCTGAAGCAGCTCGTAAGCGTAAGTTTAAATAAGCTGTAACAGCTTATGGTAGCGGTTGCTCCAATTGAATTCAAATGTTTTGAAAAAAAGCGGGCAGGGTTGCCCGCTTTTTTAATGGAGGTTTTTATGTCTCTTTTTCTGCCTACGGTAGCTTTGAAACGGGTAACGGATATTTCAGAGGATTTATTGAATTCCTTAGGCATCCGGGCTGTTTTTTTAGATGTAGACAATACCCTTTCGGTTCATGGCTCCCAGTCGCCGTTTGAGGGTTCTGTGGTTTGGGCAAAAAATCTGGTAGATCAAGGCTTCCAGCTTTTTATTATTTCTAATAATTTTAAAGAACGGGTAGAACCTTTTGCCGCTCAGTTTCAGTTACCGTTTGTCCATTTCGCGGTAAAACCGCTGCCGTGGGGATATTTAAAAGCGAAAAAAGGGTTGCGAAAAAAAGTAAAGAGCAGCCAATGTCTGGTGGTAGGAGATCAAATTTTTACAGATATTATTGGCGCCAATCTATGCGGAATGAAATCGGTGCTGCTGGACCCGATCCAGCTAGAAGATACCGCAAGTTTTCGGCTGAGACGGAAGTGGGAACGATACTTTCGGGAAAAAGCAAAGACGGTTGAAAAGAAAAGGTCGGGAGGTAATGAGGAAAGATGAAAAAGATATTGGTATTGCTAGGACCGAACTTAAATATGATCGGTGTGCGTGAAAAAGGAATTTACGGTACGGAGACGGCGGAAAATATTGAAGCTCAAATTCGTGAATACGCTGACAAGGCGGGTTACGCCTGTGAAATTTTCCAATCCAATTGGGAGGGAGCCTTGGTAGACAAAATCCATGAGGCGAAGGATGTGTTCGACGGGGCGATTATCAACGCGGGCGCGCTGACCCATTATAGCTACGCCCTGCGGGATGCGATTTCCTGTTTACGGATTCCGTTTGTGGAGGTTCATATGAGTAATATTTATGCCCGTGAGGAATTCCGTCACCATTCTGTGATCTCTCCAGTGTGCGCCGGACAGATTGCTGGTTTTGGAAAAAATAGCTATTTTTTGGCCATTGACGCCTTAAAAGGTTTACTTTAAGCGATTGACGAGGAGAGGGAAAACGGCTAAAAGCCGTTATGAAAGAATGAGCGAACTAGAAAGAAGGCGGTAGCTATGGCAGAAAGAATAGAACGGCTGATGTCCCTTTTGCCGGAGATGGTGGAGGATCAGGTTGTAGACGGTGCACTGATCACTTCACCGGCGAACCGTTTGTATCTCACGGGAATGGAAACTTCGGCCGGTTACGTGTTGATCACCAGGCGGGGAGCTTATTTTATTGTGGATTTCCGGTATTACGAGGCGGCCTGTAAACAGGTCTCTCATTGCAAGGTGGTTGAGTTTTCCAAAATTGGAGAAACCCTGAAGGAGCTTGTTCGTCAGGAAGGACTGAAGGGAATTTTATTAGAGTATGAAGGTATTTCTCTGTCTACCGCTCAGCAGGTGGAGACGATTTTTCACGCTGCCGGTGCTAAGGTGGTAAAGGATCAGACCCTGGACCGGCTGCTGCACCAAATGCGCCGCGTTAAGGAACCGGAGGAACTTCGGGAGATGAATGCGGCACAAGAGATTACTGACGCCGCTTTTTCCCATATCCTTTCTAAAATCAAGGAAGGAATCACAGAACGTGAGCTGGCGTTGGAAATCGAATTCTTTATGAGAAGAAGCGGCGCGGAAGGCGTTTCCTTTGATCTGATCGTGGTTTCCGGGAAAAACGGTTCCTTGCCTCACGGTGTGCCAGGGGATAAACCGATTGAAAAAGGCGACTTTATCACAATTGATATCGGTGCTATCTATCACCATTATTGCAGCGATATGACGCGAACGGTAGCGCTTGGCCAAGTGACGGAAGAACAAAAACAGGTATATGATACGGTTTTAAAGGCTCAACTGGCCGTTCTTGATATTATAGGTCCAGAAAAGTCCTGTAAGGAGGTGGATGCCGCCGCCAGAGACGTGATTACACAAGCGGGCTTTGGACGCTGCTTCGGTCACGCAACTGGCCATTCAGTGGGTCTCCAGATCCATGAAGAGCCAAGGTGCGGTCCATCCAGCCCAGATATATTAGAACCAGGCGTGGTGATGACTGTGGAACCTGGGATTTATCTGCCGGACCGGTTTGGCGTCAGGATCGAGGATATGGTTGTAATCACGGAAAACGGGTATCAGAATTTTACGAAATCATCAAAAGAGTTGATTCTTTTATAATTTATAAGAAAAAACTTGAAAAATACGGTGATTTAGGATAAACTTTATATTAGATAATTTTGTATTGGAGGATCATATATGGTATCAGCAGGTGATTTCAGAAACGGTATTACCTTTGAAATGGATGGGAATGTATATTCGATTATAGAATTCCAGCATGTAAAGCCCGGAAAAGGAGCGGCTTTCGTTCGCACGAAAATCAGAAATGTGATTACCGGCAGCGTGGTGGAAAAGACCTTTAACCCTAATGACAAATATCCTACCGCCTTTATCGACAGAAAGGACATGCAGTATCTGTATAACGACGGTGATCTGTATTATTTCATGGATTTGGAGTCTTATGAGCAGCTGCCTATCAACAAGAGCGTACTGGGTGATAACTTTAAATTTGTAAAAGAAAATATGGAGTGCAAGGTGCTTTCTTATAAAGGTAGCGTGTTCGGCGTGGAGCCTCCGTTCTTTGTGGAGCTTCAGGTGACCAAGACGGATCCTGGCTTTAAGGGCGATACCGCTACTAACGCCACCAAGCCTGCCACCCTGGAGACTGGCGCGGAAATCAAAGTTCCGCTGTTTATTGACGAAGGGGAAATGATCCGTGTAGACACCCGTACCGGAGAATATATGGAGCGTGCCTAACCAATACTATTTATTGGTAGTTTCCTGTTTTTGGAAGCAGATGAAAAAGACGCGAAAAACAAGGGACCAAATCAAATTAGAGACGGACAAAACGATTTTAAGGAGGTACAGGTATGACTTTAACTGAAAAAGCCGCGTACATCAAAGGCCTTGTGGCAGGGTTAGAACTGAACGCTGACGAGAAAGAGGTCAAGGTAATCAACGCCATCATCGACCTGTTGGATGATATGGCCCTTACGGTTTCAGGCTTAGAGGAAAGCATGAACGATATGGGCAATCAGCTGGATGAGGTAGACGAGGATTTGTATTATCTAGAGCAGGACTTCTATGATGAGGACGAAGATGACGACGAGGATGAGGAATATTATGAGGTCACCTGTCCTACTTGTAATGAGACCATTTGTGTTTCTGAGGATGTTCTGCTGAAAGGCGGCATTCAGTGCCCAAATTGCGGTGAGTCCTTAGAGTTCGATTTTGATGATTTAGAGTGTGACTGCGACTGTTGTTCCGATTCTGACGATGAGGATTATTGCGGTTGTGGCTGTGGCGAGCAAGTGGAAGAGCCTATTAAATAAAGAGGCGTTGTTTTGATAAGCTTAGGCTTTGCTATCCGAGGTTCATTGGATATCGGATAGCTTCTGCTTTGCTACACGGTTGCTTAAAAAATAGCTAAAAGTTTTAAAAATTTTAAAAGCCCATTGGCGTTTTAGCCAGTGGGCTTTTTCTCGTGTGTCTCAGTGATATAACAGTTCAATAATAGAGAATCAAATGGCCCATCCCTAGAGAAAGTAACCGGTCTTGACAGTGCACATTGCGCAAAGTAAAGAATGTGACGACCAGGAAAGAAGAGTGTCAAAATAGCAATAAAGGATAGTTTAAAAGCGTACCACCCGTTTACAGACAGTAGGGAAAACAATGCGGTAGGAAAGAATGGTGCCAATTTTTGTGCGAGAACCTTTCCACAGATTGCTCAAACCTACGGCATAACCTGGGGATTTTTCTACACCAGACGATAAAGCTGAGAGGCGGTTTCTTTTCTGGTATATTCAGTCACATCTAATACTTCCGCTTTTAACGGATGAGTGCCCATTTGAATCTCTAAAATGTCACCAACCTTAACATCATAAGAAGCACGGGCGGGTTTGCCGTTAACCAAGACTCTACCGGCGTCGCAGGCCTCGTTGGCTACGGTGCGCCGCTTAATCAGACGGCTGACTTTTAAATATTTATCCAGTCTCATAATATCCTCCGTATTTCACAATGCTTTTATTATTATAGAGGATTCTGAGTGAGTTTTCAAGAGATCTCATGCTCCTTGCCGAAGACTTTCGATTTCGCTTTTGGTTTCCAAAATATTTTGTACATAGGTAGTGGTATACGTTCCGTTAGCGATAGCGTTTTGATAACCGCCCACTCCCATGTTATAAGCCATTAGACCGTCATGCTCTCCATATTCATGGACAAAACCGGAAATAATACTGACGCCTGCCAAAATGTTTTCATAAGGGTCCTGAAGATCGGTGATCCCATACAGATCATATAAGGATTGAGAGTTGATACTGTTAATTTGCATAATACCGCTGTCTGAGGAGCCATCTTCGTAGTAACGCACCGCGGAAGGGTCATAATTACTTTCGTGGTACATCATGGCCAAAACCAGTTCATAACTGACTTGTTTTTCCTGACATTGCTGATAAGTGTAAGCCTGTAGTTCCTGAGACAAAGGAATTTCCGGAATATAAAATTCTGAAACCTCAACGGCATTGTCGGAATTGGCGGGTACAGCAGTTTCTGAGGTGCCGCCATCTGAGGTGACGCCATCAGATTGTTCCTTCGATTCCACTTGCTCGTCAGAACCATCCGTCTGGCTGTCGGTATTCTGAGAAGGGGCTTCGGAAGCAGGAGCTTCAGATTTAGACTTGGATGATGGGTCGGTCTCCTTCGCTTGAAGGACAGTATTGAAATCATCGGGGAAAGATTGAATCAGTTGGTCTAGCGGGTCCTGAGAAGCTTTGGCTTTTATGGCTTCCAGGGTTTGTTCGGGCGTTTTCATAGCCGGTGCTTTCACGGGAACGGTAGGGTAAGAAGCCACAAAAGATATGCCCATCATGAGAGACAGGCAGATCGTCCATAACTTTTGCATTTAGGGTCCTCCTTAAAGTAACAGTCCTGTTACAT
>CAUFXR010000032.1 GCA_959596515.1 uncultured Oscillospiraceae bacterium | reverse complement strand
CCACCATACAGGTGGTCTCGTCCATAACGATCAATCCGCCGGAACCCATCATGGAACCTATGGCGATCAGGTTGTCGTAGTCGATCGGCGTATCGATCAAGGAAGCGGGGATACATCCGCCGGAAGGTCCGCCAGTCTGGGCAGCCTTGAACTTCTTGCCGTCCGGCACGCCGCCGCCGATTTCCTCAACGATCTCACGCAGGGTAGTGCCCATGGGGATTTCCACCAGGCCGGTATGCTTAATTTTACCACCCAGAGCGAATACCTTGGTACCCTTACTCTTCTCGGTACCCACAGAACTGAACCACTCGGCACCGTGAAGAATGATTTGAGCGACATTGGCGTAGGTTTCCACGTTATTCAGAATGCTGGGCTTGCCGAACAGGCCCTTCACCGCCGGATAAGGCGGACGGGGACGGGGCTCACCGCGCTTGCCCTCGATGGAGGTCATCAGAGCGGTTTCCTCACCGCACACGAAAGCGCCAGCGCCCAGACGAAGCTGGATATCAAAATCGAATCCGGAATTGAAAATATTTTTGCCCAGCAGTCCATACTCACGGGCCTGGCCGATAGCGATCTCCAAACGCTTTACAGCGATAGGATACTCAGCACGGACGTAAATGTAACCCTTGGTCGCGCCGATAGCGTAGCCGGCGATGGCCATAGCCTCCAGCACGCAGTGGGGGTCGCCTTCCAGAACGGAACGATCCATGAACGCGCCCGGGTCGCCCTCGTCAGCGTTGCAGCACACGTACTTCTGATCGGCTTTGTTGCCGGCGGCCAGGCTCCACTTCACGCCAGTGGGGAAGCCGGCGCCGCCGCGGCCGCGGAGGCCGGAATCCTTGATTACCTGAATAACCTGCTCAGGAGTCATCTCGGTCAGAACCTTACCCAACGCGGCGTAGCCGTCCTGGGCTATGTACTCATCGATGTTTTCCGGGTTGATGACGCCGCAGTTTCTCAGGGCGATTCTTCTTTGCTTGGAGTAGAAAGCTGTTTCATTCAGGGACTTGATGGTATCGTCTTTCTGCACTGTCTCCTGATACAGCAGACGCTTGACGATTCTTCCCTTAAGCAGATGCTCTTCCACAATTTCCGGTACGTCCTCTACTTTTACCATGCTGTAGAAGGCGCCCTCCGGATATACGATCATAATCGGGCCCAGGGCACACAGGCCGAAGCAACCGGTGCGAACCACGTTGACTTCGTTTTCCAGCCCCCTGGTCTTGATTTCTTCTTTCATCTTTTCAATGATTTTTTCACTGTTTGAGGAGGTACAGCCGGTACCGCCGCAAATCAATACGTGGGAACGATACATGTTTGGTTTTCCTCCTTCTTATGAATTGGCGCCGATGGTATATTCTGTGACCACGTTGCCGTTAACCAGGTGGTCGTTAACCACCCGAACAGCCTTTTCAGGGGTCATTTTTACATAGGTGACCTTTTCCTGTCCGGGAACCAGCACCTCTACCACAGGTTCATACTGGCAGATGCCGATACAGCCGGTCTGGGTGACGGCGATCTTTTCCGTCATGTTGCGCTTCGCAACCTCTTCCACAAAAGCGTTCAATACCGGACGAGCTCCGGCGGCGATTCCGCAGGTAGCCATACCGACCAGCACACGGATAGCGTCCTTATCCTCCTCCCGGATTCCAATCTGGGCGCGGGCCTTATCACGAATCGCTTGCAACTCAGCTAATGTTTTCATCTTCTTGTGCACCTCCAAAGATCATATCGGTTTGTTCCTTTAGATAACCCTGTATCCATTCGCTGACCTCAGGGGCCGAAAGCTTTACCTCTTCCCCTAAAATCTCTCTCAACTCCCTGGTATCCAGAGCGAAGCTCTTTCCATCTCGCTCCCGACGGAAAATAAAATCCCGATCCGGATTGGAATAGATCAAAAGGCCCACCGTGGAATTGATATCCCCTAAGGGAGTCATGTCAATGTGGGAAGGCTTAAACACCGCGGTCACCGTGGTGCCCTTCCCCGGCTCAGACTCGATGGAAAAGTTTCCGCCGGTCTGCTCCGCCGCCATTTTAAAAAGCGGAACTCCCAGCCCCACCTTGCGGGTGGTGCGGGTGGTAAAAAACGGATCCGTCACGTGAGCCACCTGTTCAGCGGTCATCCCCTTGCCGTTGTCGATGATCTTCAGTGTCAGGGTATCCTGCTCACTGCTCTCTTCCACAACGATCTGTGTCAGGGAAGCCCCTGCCGACAGAGAGTTCTGGGCGATATCCATTACATTCAGCGACAGCTCCCGCATGGCTTACTCGTACTTCGCCAAAATGCCCTTGACATCCTCGGGAACCAGGCGGCCGTAAACGTCGTCGTTAATGGTGATAACCGGAGCCAGTCCGCAGGCGCCGATGCAGCGGCAGGCAGTCAAAGAAAACTTGCCATCTGCGGTGCACTCTTCCGCCTCGATACCTAATTCCTTGGAGATCTCCTCTAAAATCTTGCCGGAACCCTTTACATAGCAGGCGGTACCCAGGCAAACAGAAATATTATACTTGCCCTTGGGAGTCAGTGAGAACTGAGAATAGAAGGTGGCCACACCGAACACCTCGGAAAGGGGAACCCCTAAGCCGTCGGCTACCATCTGCTGCACTTCAATGGGCAAATAGCCGTAAACGTTCTGGGCTTCCTGCAGAACAGGCATGATGGCGCCCGGCTCGTTTTTATGCTTCTCGATGATCTCAAAAAGCTGAGCCTCCTGCTCTTTCGTCCCGCTGAACGGGATATTGCTGATACGCTTTTGCATTTGATTTCCTCCTTATTGTCTTTGAACGCAACCTGTTAAAAATATAACAACTAAACGCATACAAAACCAACTGTAGTGGTTGCCTACAAAATATGATTATATCGGATTCTTTCCCTAAAATCTATACGATCCTACAAAGTTTCCGGAGAAAATAGGGGGAAGGTTTTGGCGAAATGCACCAATGGCTATTTTTTTCAAAATTAAATTTCTTCGTGAGCCGGCTTTTAAAATTCAGTCAACTTTTATTTTTTATGAAAAATAACCAAAAGTTTTTCAACATTACCAAATTTGAGCTGTGTCACTTCCTATCTTTCCCATTTTACCTTAATTTTTCCGTTGAGGGCGTCTACTAAACACTGAGGCGTTTTCTCCGGCAGATCCAGCCACGACCTCCGCTCCTTCAGCCAGTCCAAATAGTGGGCGTCGGAATCCAGCAGGAGAATCATATCCTGAAGTTCCGGGTACTGCCTGACCAGAAACTCTCTGTCCCCTTTGCCGGAGATCTCCGCGGCACAAAATTCCGCCTCCGCCGGGATCACACCCAAAGAGGAGATCACGCTGTAGGAGTCATGGTCGATGTGAGCGGGAAACGCCGTCCCGCCGAATTCCGCCATCAGCCCGGGCAATTCGCCCACACTGATCATACTGGCGTTAATGAGAAGCTGAGAAACCCTTCCCACCACCTCATCCTGCCAATCCATCACAAGCTGGTCACCAAAAATTTCCGGACGGTTCTGGATCTCCGGATACCGGGTCTCCACATAATCCCCAAAGGCTTCCGCCTGCTCTACCGTGGGAAACAGGCACACCACATGGGCTTCCTCGCTGGTGGTAAGCTCCATACCGGGCACCACCACCACACCGGCCGCCTCGCCCGCCTTTACCGCGGCACGGCAGTTTTTGCAGCTGTTGTGGTCAGTAAGGGCGATCATGTCCATACCGTTGAGCAAAGACATATTCACGATATTGTTCGGGGTCATGTCATTGTCCCCGCAGGGGGACAGGCAGGAATGAATGTGGAGGTCATAATAAACTCTCATGATAAAAGCCGGCCGATCTGCAAAGCCAGCTGATAGCTGTTTTCCTCTGTTCCCAGCACGCAGATTCCCTGCTGGTCCGCTTTCTTTTTGGCGTCCTCATCCAGCCAGGCGTTTTCCGTCAGGATAATGCAGGCGGTATCCGCTAAAGACGCCACCGCCAGGGCGCTGATGTTGCCCATCACCGTCAGCCAGGCGTCGCCGGCCTGGGCTCTGCCCATCACCCAGCTCAGCAGGTCTCCAATGTAACAGCCGGTGACCTCCTGGGAGAGTCCCTCCTCTCCCGCCAAAAGCTTCAGGGAAAGGGTTTCCATGAGCTGTTGTACTGTCATATTCTCACATCCAATTGCTTCGATTTCATCGATACCCGTCTCGCAAGACACATTCCCGGTAAAAAATATTTTTCAATACTTTTTCAAACAAGAATCCTTATAATACTTTCTAAAATAATACTTTCTAAAACGATAGCTGAATGACAGCCGTAAAATACAGCCGCAAAAGCCGAAGCTAAAATTACAACTGAACCATACAACTGCCATACCACTATAGAAATACTATAGGGAATAAATATAACAAAGGATATTCTCTCGGGAAAATTTTTTTACGGGTTATCGCCGTATTTTTTCAGGTTCTGCTTGTTATCGATCCGAATTTCCGATTCAAATCGCCGTGTCGCCGCGGAGATCCGGCCGGCTTGAGGGTTTCCGCTTTCAGGAAATCAGCCGCCGAACGCACCATTAATTTCCCTGTTTCTCCTTAGATTCCACATAACTGGGGACATAACCACCGATGGACGAAAGGGTATCCGCCACATTTTTCACCTGCTCCCGCATGACGAACACACAGTCGCTGGTACGGGCCACGCCTTTCACCACATCTTCCGCTAGAGCGCGGCAGCTTGGTGCCCCGCAGGAACCGCAGTCCAACCCAGGCAATCCCTCGCAGATCGCATCGATCTGCTCCATCATCTGCATGGCTTCCTCCAAATTCTGGGAAAGCTTCAGCACCGGCGCGAATTCCAAAGGCTCAGTCCACTCCATATCCTGGGGCACACCGCCCTCCAGATGATTCTGCGACACCGGCAGGTACTTTCTCAGCCGCTGCAGCCGGGCTTTCGCCACATAGCCATTCTCCACACACAGAACACCGCCGACGCATCCGCCGTTGCAGGCGTTCAGTTCCACAAAATCCAGTTCCCGGATCCGCTCGTCTTCCAGTTCCTCCAGGACCCGGATCACGTTCTCAATGCCGTCCGCCGCCAGATATTTTTCATTGAGCAGCGCCGCGGACTCCCCGCCGCTGCCGGCCCAGCTGACGCCAATCAAACCGGACTGACCGATGGGTTCCACCGTTTCCAGTTTATCCATTCGGTGAGACAGCATGGGGAACACCTCACTGATGGCGATGGCGCCGTCACACCAGGATCCTTCGGTGCCGATAGGCATTTTAATGTCCGTCACTTTTGCCGGACAGGGGGTGATAAAAAAGGCTCCAATTTCTTTTACCGGGATTCCCGTTTTCTCGCTGGCCGCCCGCTTGGCCATCATGGCGGAAACCTCCATAGGAGCGTTTAGATTCAACACATGATCGCACAGATCCGGAAAACGGACGCGGATCAGCCGGACTACCGCCGGACACGCGGAACTGATCACCGGTTTGGGCAGCTTACCGTCCGCCATCAGCTTTCTGGTGGCGTCGGACACCAGCTCGGCCCCTCTGGAAACCTCATAAACATCGTCGAAACCCATTTGCTTCAGCCCAGTGAGCACGATGTCAATATCGTCTAAATTATTGAACTGGCCGAACAGCGCCGGCGCCGGAATGGCAATTTTATATTTCCACCCCTCCAGGATGGAAAGGTGATCGTATCGCGCTTTTTTCGCGTGATGAGGACATACCCGGATACATTCGCCGCAGTCGATACACCGCTCGGATATGATCTGGGCCTTTCCCTCCCTCACCCGGATGGCCTCGGTGGGACAACGCTTAATGCAGTTGGTGCAGCCTAAGCATTTATCCTTATCCAGGGTCACGGAATGAAAAAACCGGTCCACAGGAAATCGTCTCCCTCCTAAGGCGTGCCCCCGTTTGGGACATGCTAAGTTATCGTAAAGTTATCATAAAATTATCGTTGGATTCTCATTAAGCCATCTCCCTGAAGGAAACAGCGGCGCCCAGTCCGCCCTGGGTCAGCTTTTCGGAAACACGGAAAAATACATGGTGGTACCTTTCCCCAACTCAGTATCGATTCGCATATCATCAGAATACTTTTTAATGTTCGGCAGCCCCATTCCGGCGCCGAACCCTAAAGACCGGACATTATCCGGCGCGGTGGAATAGCCCTCCTGCATAGCCTTTTCCACATCGGCAATGCCAGGGCCGTGGTCGGTCATCGTCACGTCAACCTGAGAAGGGGATACGTCTACGTCGATTTCCCCGCCGCCGGCATGAATCACCATGTTGATCTCGCCCTCATACATGGCAATGGCTACCCGGCGGGTAGCGTCGGGATCATAACCCAGCTGCTTCAGCTTTTTCTTTACGTTGCTGGAGGCCTCTCCCGCCCGGGTGAAATCGTCTCCGGGTACTATGTAATGAAAATGCATTTTGCTCATCTTTATTCGCAGCCTCCCCTGAGGCCGTTTTCATACAGCTTTCCACACGCCGTAAAAAGACGATACCTTGTTTTCAGCAGGGTAATATCCATCTTTTTCGCCAGATCCACAATGCTGTTATCCGGCTGCTTACCCCGGACAAACACAATACACCGCATGTCCATCATCTCCGCCGTGCGCACTACCTGAGGGTTCAACAGCCCAGTGAGAAGGACAGACTGGTCCTTCACAAACGCCAAAACATCGCTCATCATATCACTGCCACAGGCGGTTTTTACCTCAAGGTCCAGGTCGGCGGCCGAAATAACCTCCGCGTCCAGCAGTCTGATAATATCCCTGATTGTCATTTTCTTTTCCCCCATATTCTCGCTCTAGTTAACAGAAGGCTTTCCCGGTTGCCTCTGTTTTTACTAACAGCGTTATTATACCATAACTTTCGAAACCTTTCACTATAATTTTTGTGGATTCCTATGAAAATAAATTTTTCCAAATTCGCTGTCCGTCGTAGAAATACAAAACAGTCTATTTTTTTAGGACAAACAGCTGGGATGTGCTTCCTTGGCGTATAGAAGACGGGATTGTCTTAAAAATGTCAATTGACTATCCTATCATAAAGATTTATAATAAAAGTTAATTACTACTACATTTTGGAGGTCATGAAATGAAACGGGTTTATAATTTTTCTGCCGGCCCTTCCATGCTGCCGGAAAAAGTTCTGCGGACCGCCGCTGATGAAATGCTGGATTATCACGGCAGCGGCCAATCTGTTATGGAAATGTCCCACCGTTCCAAGGTCTATGACGGTATTATTAAGGAAACGGAAAGCCTTCTTCGCGAAGTAATGAGCATTCCGGATAATTATAAAGTGCTCTTTTTACAGGGCGGCGCTTCCTCCCAGTTCGCCATGGTTCCCCTGAATCTGATGACCGGCTCCGGCAAAGCGGATTTCGTGCTCACCGGCCAGTGGGCTACCAAAGCCTATAAAGAGGCCGCCCGTTACGGTGAGGCCAATGTGGTGGCCTCCTCTAAGGATAAGACCTTCTCTTACATACCCAAGCTGGATCCCGCTACCTTTACCAAAGACGCGGATTACTTCCACATCTGCATGAATAACACCATTTACGGCACCAAGTGGAATACCCTGCCGGAAACCGGAAATGTTTCTCTTGTTGCTGATATTTCCTCCTGCATCCTGTCCGAACCCATCGACGTGAGCAAATTCGGCCTGCTGTACGCTGGCGCTCAGAAGAATATGGGTCCTGCCGGCTTAACGGTGGTGATTATCCGCGAGGATCTGATCGGTCACGCTAAGGATTTTACCCCCACTATGTTCAACTATCAGATCCACGCTGACAACGATTCCATGTTCAACACCCCGCCCTGCTACGCGATCTATATCTGCAAGTTGGTGCTGGAGTGGATCAAAAACGACATCGGCGGCCTGGAAAAAATGAAAGAGCTGAACGAGAAGAAGGCCAAGGTTCTGTATGATTTCCTGGATAGTTCCAAACTGTTTAAGGGCACTGTAGTGCCGGAAGATCGTTCTCTGATGAATGTGCCTTTCATCACCGGCAATGAGGAGCTGGACGCTAAATTTGTTAAAGAAGCCACGGCTCACGATTTCGTCAACATCAAAGGTCACAGAAGTGTTGGCGGCATGAGAGCTTCTATCTACAACGCCATGCCCATCGAGGGCGTGGAAAAGCTGGTAGCTTTCATGAAGGAATTTGAGGCCGCCAACCTGTAAACTCAAATTCATAAGCCTGCAGAAACCGAGAAAGGGAAGCCGGTGAACCGCCCGCTTTCCATTTCCTTTCAGAAAGGGAGCATAAAATTATGTATGATATCTTAACTTTAAATAAAATTTCCAAAACCGGTTTGGAGCGTTTTACCGACGAGTATCAGTACGGTGACGCTGTTGAAAATCCCCAGGGCATCATGGTGCGTTCCGCGTCCATGCATGAAATGGAGATGCCCAAAAGCCTGCTGGCCATCGCCAGGGCCGGTGCGGGCGTTAACAACATCCCAGTGGATCAGTGCACAGAAAAGGGTATTGTGGTTTTTAACACTCCTGGCGCCAACGCCAATGCGGTAAAGGAACTGGTCCTTGCCGGATTGCTGATTTCTTCCCGTAAAGTCGCCCAGGGTATGGCCTGGGCTCAGGGCCTGAAAGGCCAGGGAGACGCGGTCGGAAAGGCCGTGGAAAAAGGCAAGAGCGCTTTTGTCGGTCCTGAAATCAAGGGCAAAAAGCTGGGCGTTATCGGCCTGGGCGCGATCGGTATCCTGGTGGCCAACGCCGCCAGAAGCCTGGGCATGGAGGTTCACGGTTACGATCCCTATATCTCTGTGGATTCTGCTTGGGGCCTTTCCAGAGCGGTAAAACACAGTCTGACCCTGGACGATATTTTTGAAACCTGCGATTATATCACCGTCCATGTTCCTCAGACTCCGGATACTAAGAATATGATCAATAAGGATTCTATCGCCAAAATGAAGGACGGCGTGCGGATTCTGAACTTTGCCAGAGGCGGCTTGGTTAACTCTACCGACGTAGTCGCCGCGGTACAATCCGGCAAGGTTGCCGCCTATGTCACCGACTTTCCTTCTGATGACCTGTTGGGCATCGACGGTATCATCGCGATTCCTCATCTGGGCGCCTCTACTCCTGAGTCTGAGGACAACTGCGCCAGAATGGCCGCCGACGAGCTGATGGCCTATCTTTCCGACGGCAATATCATCAATTCCGTCAACTTCCCGGCTCTTTCTTCCCCCCGAGTGGACGGCTGCTCCAGAGTTTGCGTGTTCCACAAAAATATTCCCTCCATGCTAAGCCAGGTGACCAAGCTGCTCTCCGACAAAGGTGTAAATATCGAGAATATGCAGAGCAAATCCCGCAAGGATGTAGCCTACACGGTTCTGGACTGCGCCGGCCAGGTGAGTCAGGATGCCCTGGAATCTCTGATGGATTCTGAGGGAATTATCCGCATTCGTGTAATTCCCGCTTAATCCCGCTTAAACCTCAGGAAACTTCACCCAGAGGCTCTGGCTTCCAGCTTCACAAGAAGCTAGGGAAAATAAAGATAAGAAGAAAACGCCGCGGGCAGATGCCGCGGCGTTTTTGCATACAAACTTTTATTTTTAAAGGCTCTTCAGCATATTTTAAGAACCCGAGCCGCCAGGCTCTCCGGCATATTTTAAGGGCTCGGACTGCCAGGCTCTTCGGCATATTTTAAGAACCCGGACCGCCAAGCTCTCCAGCATATTTTAAGAACTCGGACCGCCAAACTCTCCGGTTTATTTTAAGAACTTGGGCCGCCAGGCTCTCTGGTTTATTTTAAGAGCTCGGTCTCCAGGCCCTCCGGCAGAACCTACAAGGATCTTCAACCGGTCCAATTTCCTTTTCCGTTCCCGGCTCTTAGGCTTTCCGCCTCGCCGCCAAAGCGTACCATCCTTTTTCCTGACGCTCCTCAAGGATCGTAAACCGGGATTCCAACGCCTCTCGGACTTCCCGCACACGGGTATCGATAATACCGCTCATCAGATAAACACTGTCCGGATTCAAATACTGCTCAATATCTTTGGTCAGCAGGATAATCACATCCGCCACGATATTGGCCACCACCAGCTCATATTTCCCGGTCACCTGATCTGTCAGATTACCGCAGATCCCCTGAAATTTTTCTTCTACACCATTAGTCTGGGCGTTTTCTCTGGCGGTCTTTACCGCCAGAGGATCAATATCCACTCCTACCGCCTTTTCCGCTCCCAGCAGCAACCCAGCCACCGCCAGGATACCGCTGCCGCATCCCACATCCAGCAGGCTCATACCGGGTCTCAGATATTTTTCCAAAAGTTCCAGACAAAGGCGAGTGGTTTCGTGGGTACCGGTGCCGAAAGCCAGCCCCGGCTCCAAATGAAGCACTGTCCTGCCCTGGGAATCGTAGATTTCTTCCCAGGTAGGGCGGATCAGCAGCTTCTCCCCTACCGGGATCGGGTGAAAATACTGCTTCCAGTTATTGATCCAATCCTCCTCCACGCAGCTCTCCACGGAAAACTCACAGTCAAGTCCCTCGCCGGCGCACCGCTCCCGTAAAAAAGCCAGCGCCTCTTTTGGATTCTCTTCCGGGCTGATATAAAGGTGCACCAGACCGTGCTCCCGGTCCTTCGCCAGCAGGTCCTCGTCGATTAAATCAATATGGGCGATCTCCCGGGCTTCCTCCTCCAAATTGGAATAATCCTCCACGTAAATACCGCCGTCCGCGGCCATTTGAGCGATATCTGACGCTTGCTCCAGCTGAGCAGCCGGTACCTTTAAAATAATCTCCGTCCATTCCATCGGGGATTCCTCTTTTCCTCTGTTTTCATTTTAACGTCCATGAAAGTTCTGAAACACAAAAGCACTAATCAGCGATAACAGCGATTTTGAAAACTCACCAGGATTCCATTGATCCGCCGCGCGTGTTACCAGGTTATTATAGCACAAATTTCACCTTGGGAAAAGCTCGGAAGAGCCTTTCGGAAAAGCCCTCTTTAAAACCAAGGGGCAGTTTCCTTTTTGAAGCTAGGAATCGGTCCCAGCGCGTAAGGATTATACCAATCGATGTCACAGCCGAACTCCTCTAGCCACGCAATTTTTCCGTCTTCAGACCAGCGGATCAGCAAAGGGAAAGGCCCGTCTGAAGAAACGGCCGCCGTCTGCTGACAGCGGCCGTTTTCAACTCGACGGGCCTTTCCCGTTTTTCTCTCATCAAGCCCCGCGGGGCGCGTCGCCCTCTTAGGGTCTTTATTCCAGCTCAAAGGCACCGGTATAAAGCTGATAGTACTTTCCTTTTTCCTCGATCAGCTTTTCGTGAGTACCCCGCTCAATAATGCGGCCATGTTCCAGAACCATAATCACATCAGAATTTTTTACCGTGGACAACCGGTGGGCGATCACGAATACGGTCCGTCCCTTCATCAAAGCGTCCATGCCTCGCTGGACAATGGCCTCGGTACGGGTATCAATAGATGAGGTAGCCTCATCGAGAATCATCACCGGGGGATCCGCTACAGCGGCTCTGGCGATTGCCAGTAGCTGGCGCTGGCCCTGAGACAGATTAGCGCCGTTGCCGGTGAGCAGGGTGTGATACCCCTTAGGAAGTCTGGAAATAAAGTCAGACGCGCCTACCCGTTCAGCGGCCGCGATGCAATCCTCATCCGAGGCGTCCAGCCGGCCATAACGGATGTTATCCAAGACCGTGCCGGTGAACAGGTTCGTATCCTGAAGCACGATACCGATGGCCCGGCGCAGGTCGGATTTTCTGATCTTATTGATGTTAATTCCGTCATAGTGGATTTTACCGTCCGCGATATCATAAAAGCGGTTCAGCAGATTGGTGATAGTCGTTTTGCCCGCGCCGGTGGCGCCTACAAACGCTACCTTCTGGCCAGGCTCGGCGTACAAGGTGATATTATGGAGTACGATCTTATTTTCCTCATATCCGAAGTCTACGTCCATCATCCGAACATCGCCGGTCAGCCGGGTATAGGTAACCGTTCCATCCGCCTGGTGGGGATGTCTCCAGGCCCATATATGGGTACGCTCTGTGGTTTCCACCAGCTGGCCGTTTTCCTCCTTGACCTGGGCCAGAGTCACATAACCATTATCGGATTCCGGCTGCTGGTCCAGCAAAGCGAAAATTCGCTTCGCGCCGGCGATTCCCATGACCACCGAGTTGATCTGATGGGAAACCTGGCCGATGCCGCCGGCAAACTGCTTGGTCATATTCAGGAAAGGAACCACCACGCTGATACTGAGGGCCAAACCGGAAACGCTCAGATTCGGAACCCCAGACAGAAGCAGAAGGCCCCCGGCCAGAGCAACCACTACATACAGCACATTGCCGATATTATTTAAAATCGGGCCCAAGGTGTTGGCGTACTTATTCGCGGTTTCCGACTCAGTAAACAGCATGTCGTTGATCTTGTCAAAATCCGCCTTGCTTTCCTCCTCATGGCAGAACACCTTAACCACTTTCTGGCCATTGATCATTTCCTCAATGAAGCCCTCTTCCTTACCCAGAGCCTGTTGCTGCCGGATAAAGTGTCTGGCCGAGCTTCCGCCAACTTTTTTCGTAATCAAAAGCATAACCGCTACACCGGCCACAACGACCAGAGCCAGCCACACGCTGTAATAAATCATGATGCAAAATACCGTCAGCGAAGTGATCACCGTGGTAAGAAGCTGCGGAAAGCTTTGGGATACCATTTGGCGAAGGGTATCGATATCGTTGGTGTAATGGCTCATGATATCGCCGTGATTGTTTTGATCAAAATATTTGATGGGCAAGCTCTGCATGGTATTGAACATTTTTTCTCTGAGCTTTTTCAATGATCCCTGAGTGATCACCGCCATCAACTGAGTAAACAAGGTAGTGGATGTCAAGGCGAGCACATAAAAGACCACCAAAATACCCACTAAGGTGAGGATCTGTCCTCCCACAGCGTTCCAGTCTCCATTTTGCCAGCTGGTCTCAATTAAAGCGATGACATTCTGCATAAAGATCGCCGGGATAGAGGAAATCAAAGCGCTGAACACAATGCACACCAGCGTCACAGGAAGCATCTTAGGATAGAAACCAAACAGGGTCTTAATCAGCCGTTTTATGGTACCCTGAGGCTTTGCTTGATTATGCATCCTGATCACCTACCTTATTCTGCGAAGTATAAATTTCGCGGTAAATCTCGTTGTGTTCCATCAATTCCTGATGGCTGCCGATTCCATTGATCTTACCGCCCTCCATAACAATGATCCGATCCGCGTCCTCCACCGAAGCGGTACGCTGCGCGATGATAATTTTTGTGGTTTCCGGGATGAATTCCCGCATGGCCTTTCGGATCAATGCGTCGGTTTTGGTATCCACCGCGCTGGTAGAGTCGTCCAAAATTAAAATTTTAGGCTTTTTCAGCAAAGCCCGGGCAATACAAAGTCTCTGCTTCTGCCCGCCGGACACGTTGGTGCCTCCCTGCTCGATGTATGTGTCATAGCCATCGGGAAACTGAGAGACAAACTCATCCGCCTGGGCAAGCTTACAGGCGTGAACCAGTTCTTCATCGGTGGCGTTCTCATTGCCCCATCTAAGGTTTTCCTTGATTGTTCCGGAAAACAGCACGTTCTTTTGCAGCACCATGGCCACCTGATTCCGCAGGGTTTCCAGATCATAGTCTTTCACGTCCACGCCGCCCACGCGTACCCGTCCCTCGGTGACATCATACAGCCGGGAGATCAACTGCACCAGAGAGGACTTGGATGATCCGGTTCCACCGATGATGCCGATGGTTTCTCCAGATTTAATATGTAAATCGATATCGGAGAGAGCCATCCGTTCAGTGGTTTTGGAATATTTAAAACTGACCTGATCAAAATCCACCGAACCATCTTTCACGTCGTACAGCGGATTTTCCGGATTGTGAAGGGTACTGCCCTCAGTCAGCACCTCAGCGATTCTTTTTCCCGATTCTTCCGCCATAGTAATCATCACGAACACCATGGAAATCATCATCAGGCTCATAAGAATCATAAAGCTGTAGGTCAGCAGAGCGGAGAGCTGTCCAACGTCCAAATCGACGCCCTGGGAGGTAATGATAGTATAGGAACCAAAAGAAAGCACAAAGACCATTACTGAGTAAACGCAGAACTGCATCAGGGGGTTATTAATGGCCAAAATCCGCTCCGCACGGGTGAAGTCATTGCACACATCCTCTGCCGCGCGTCCGAATTTTTCTTTTTCGTAGTCCTCCCGCACAAAGGATTTTACCACACGGATCCCTTTGACATTTTCCTGAATGGAACTGTTCAAAGCGTCGTATTTCTTGAACACTCTTCTGAAAAGCGGCAAAACCTTGCGGATTACCAGAAACAAACCAAAGCCCAGCACCGGCACCACGAACAGGAAGATCGCCGCCATTTTGCCACCTATGACAAAGGCCATAACAAAGGCGAAAATCAGCATCAGCGGACAGCGAATCGCGATGCGGATAATCATCATGTAGGCCATCTGCACATTGGTGACATCGGTAGTCAACCTGGTAACTAGGGATGACGCGGAGAATTTATCGATATTCTCAAAGGAAAAGTTCTGAATGTTATAGAACATATCCTTTCTCAGATTTTTAGCCAACCCGCAGGAAGCGGTAGAACAGGTACTACCCGCCCACGCGCCGAACAGCAGAGAGATTCCCGCCATTACCAGCAGTACCAGTCCGTAAACAGCGATCACCCAAAATTCACATCCTGCTTTAATCTGATTCACCAGGTTGGCGATGATAAACGGGATCAAACATTCCATGATCACCTCTACGGTAACTAAAAGCGGCGTCATGATAGATACTTTTTTATATTCTCGAATGCTTTTTGCCAATTCTTTTATCATGTCATATCATTCCCTCTTTCCAGTCTTCAATAAAAGGACGAGCAATGTTTATCACGCTTACTTGTCACGCGCATCCAAAACGATAAACACTACTCGTTGCTTTTTGGGCTTTCCACGCTATCTTCAGCAACTAAGGCTTCCTGACTTTCCGTATTCCTATCCAAATCCCACCAACATTCCGCTAATGCCGTCAGCATTTTCAGAAGGTCCTCCTGTTCCTCTTTGGATAGGCAGGATACCATTCTCCTAACCCTGAGCTGATAGTCCTTTTCCTGCTCCACAGCTTCCCTTTTTCCGGCTTCCGTAAGACGCAGATTCAACTGCCGGCCATCGGTTTTGCTCTTCGCCTTCTCCAGAAAACCATCAGCCTCCATTTTGGCCAGGATTTCACTGAGAGACCCGGAACAAATGCCCAAAATATCCTGCAGTTCTCGCTGAGGCAATTCTTTCGCTTTGCTTAAAACGGTAAAAATACGTCTTCTTCCCGCCTTTTCTCCCATTTTATAGTGCAGAAAATATCCGCAAGCTCCCAGATACGCGATAATCCTTTCCGGCAGCGGCCCGCTGATCTTTCCTGGCACCATGGTTCTTCCCCCTTCGGAACATTTTACCGCTATTATAAACGAAAAAAAATTAAATTTCAAGGTACCAAGCGATTTAAAATGATTGATATTTTGTAAAATATATGTGAACTAATCCGCTGCTAAAATATCGCTGCCGTCCTACCATTAAGCCTCTGTCGAAACGCGTAAACCGGTCAACCGAAAGGCTTGATTTGATACATAACGCCCTACGGCGGGATAACACCTATACAGCTCAAAAAATCCGTAAAAAGCCGTGAAAACAGTAAAAAGGCGCTGTGTGCAAGCACACAGCGCCTTACAGTTTCTGCGCCATTTCAAAAAAATCTGATTAGCCGTAATCAGAAAATTAAATCAGCTCTTTAAAATTGTTTTGTGCTTTATCCTTCTAATAAAGGAAGTCTAACGGTAAATACCGAGCCTTCTCCTACCACGCTTTCCACACTGACATCCCCATGATACAGGCCGGCCAAATGCTTGACGATAGACAAGCCAAGTCCAGTACCGCCAATTTCCCGGGACCGGCTGGAGTCCACACGGTAAAAACGCTCAAACAAACGGGGCAAATGTTCCGCCGGAATTCCGATCCCGGTATCACGCACTTTAATCAATACCATGTTCCTCTGGCGCTGTAAGATCACCGTCACCTTGCCGTGTGGCTTATTGTATTTGATAGCGTTTTCCACCAAATTTCCAAAAAGCTGCTGCAGCCTGGTTGGAGAAGAAGCCACCAAAAACGTCTCTCCCGCTTCCATTTGGAGAGTCACATCACTTTTCTCGGCAATAGACTCCGCTCGCTGGAGAACAGTTGCGATTTCCTCATTCAAATTGCAGGGCACCGTCTGAACGTCGTCCTTAGCGTTTTCGATCTGAGAAAGCACCAACATATCGTCAATCAGATGGTGCAGGCGCTCCGCCTCGATATCCAGCACGTCGTAAAAATACTGTCTGGTCTCCTCATCCCGGTCGCCGGATTTTAAAAGCTCGATAAATCCACGTATGGAAGTCAAGGGCGTTTTCAGCTCATGGGTCACGTTGGCCACAAACTCACTTCTTAGCTGCTGAAGCCTTCGCATTTCCGTCACGTCGGAAAGCACCAGCAGGCCACCATCCTTTGCGTCCTCCGCGTTTAAAGGCGCGGCGTACACAGTCATAATCCGTTCCGGATCGGACAACTTGATCTCTTTGCGCACCACGCCGTCAATCTCAAGAGCCTCCCGCAGGCTTTCGGCAAGCTGAGACAGCACAATAGAACCATCCAGCTTTTCTCCGATTTTTAAACTGCTGTTTTGGAGAAGAACCTTTACCCGCTCGTTAAACAGCAGGATGTTATCCTCCTGATCTACCGCCAGTACGCCGTCGTCCATGCCCTGAAGCACAGCCTCCAGTTGGTGGCCCTGCTCCGTCAGCTCAGAGAAGGCTTTTTGCGTCTGATCCGCCATTCGGTTAAAGGACTGGGCCAGCTGACCGATTTCATTGGGATAATGCTCTGGTACCCGGCTTTCAAAATCACCGGCGGCGATCTTTCGGGTCGCCTCCGTGAGCCGAAGCATCGGGCGTACAATGTTCCGGGAGCTGACGACAGATACCGCTGCCACAATAGCGCCTCCTAAACAGACGCCCGCCAGCATGATGACGCTTAGTCTCTGGGTGGCTTCGTCCATCGCGGTGACCGGCATCGCGGCTCGGAGTATGTAATCTCCCAGCACCCTCGCTTCATAAAGATACGTTTCCCCGGTGCTTTCCGACTGTCTGGTGTCAAAACCCGTTCCGTTCTTCAGCGCCTCCTGTACCTCTGGCCGCCCTAAGTGATTCTCGTCTTCCGGGTTGATTCCGGTAGGATTATCCTTGCTGGTCTCCCCGATCACCTGACCGTCCAGCGTGATTACTGTCAGTCGAATATCCTGTCCCGCCTGCTGCAGAGCCTCACGCTTCCGCTGAACAAAAGCCTCCGGATCGCTCTGGATCTCATCCTCGTCGGTGCTGAGAAGCATCACGGCAGAATCCAGCGTTCGGTGGAACTCTTCCAAATATAGATTTCGCACCAGGGGCATGGCCAGCAAGGCCGC
Organism: uncultured Oscillospiraceae bacterium; assembly: GCA_959596515.1. Classification (GTDB taxonomy): domain Bacteria; phylum Bacillota; class Clostridia; order Oscillospirales; family Acutalibacteraceae; genus Clostridium_A. The sequence continues at coordinate 6,611 of CAUFXR010000032.1, read as the reverse complement.
GGCGATCAACCCAATGATCACTACGCCCACATTGATCAGCACCAAGCGTTTCTGCAAGGTATTTTCCCCCTTTATCAATACAATTGTCATTTCCACAGCTAAGCTGGCTCCATCGCCGGCCTAGTCACAAAACCACCAGCGATTCCTTATGAAGAACACTCGCAATTATTTGTGTATAGAGTAGCTCCCAGCGGCCTGTTTAAAAAAACGCTTACAGCTATTGTGTGTGAAGCTGCTCTTAGTAGCCTGTTTGAAAACGCCTATAGTTATTTATGTGTAAAACCGCCCGCAGTAACTTGTTTAAAAAATATCTACAGCCATTTGTGTGCAAAACTACTCGCAGCAGCCTGTTTGAAAAGCGGGAAAGACTTTTTAAGCAAAGCCTTTCCCGCCGTCTCTTTTTTCCGTTTCGGGCCCGTTGTTTCCTTGTTTCACGGTCCCCGGTTACTTCAGATCCTCGGCGCAGGCAAATCGGTAACCTACTCCTCTCAGGGTGACCACAAATTTTGGGTTATCCGGTTCATCTTCAATTTTCTGTCTCAGGTAGCGGATATGCACATCCACCGTGCGGGCGTCCCCGAAATACTCCAGCCCCCACACCTTATCCAGCAAAGTGTCTCGGGTCAGTACCCGGCCGGCGTTGCGCATCAGCATGACCAAAAGATCAAATTCCTTCATTGTCAGCTCAATCGGCTCCCCGTTTTTCAGGCAGCGGCGGGCCGCCGTATTGACAGAGATCGGTCCGCAGTTCAAAATTTCATCCTGAGCCGGAGAAAGGTATTCCTTGCGGCGGATCACCGCCCGGACCCTGGCGCAAAGCTCCTTCACGCTGAAGGGCTTGGTAATATAATCATCGGCGCCCATTTCCAATCCCAGTACCCGGTCGACCTCCTCGCCACGGGCGGTGAGCATCAAAATCGGAATGGGCCTGGTGGTTTCGTCAGCCCTGATTTTATGGCATACCGCCAATCCGTCGGGAGGCGGCATCATCCAATCCAGCACAATGGCGTCTGGCTTCCGGACGCGGACAGCCGCCATGAGTGACACTCCGTCGGCAAACTCCTGAGTTTCAAAGCCGGAATCCTTCAGAGCCAGGGCCGCCAGCTTTCTAATATTCGGTTCGTCGTCGGCAATATAAACTAAATCTGGCAAATTAGTTTCCTCCTAAGCTTCTAAATCCTTCCATCGTTCAAATCCGGATGAACGCCGGTTTCCATATAAACCACCCATTCCGCGATGTTGGTGGCATGATCCCCCATACGTTCGATATACTTGGTGATGAACATCAGATCCACTTCCTTCATCACGCTCTGGGGATTCTCGGTAATGGTGCCGCACACCTCCAGCACAATCTTGCTGAACATGGCATCCACCTGGTCATCCATTTCACAAACCTGACGGGCAAGCTCCACATTCCTGGAAATAAAGGCATCCATGGCCTTTTCAAACATTACCCCGGCGGTTTCCAGCATCTGAACCACATGGTTCACCACGCTGGATTGGGCGGGAATTTCTCCCGCCTGGATAATATCACAAATATCAGCGCACTGATCCGCCACCCGTTCCACGTCGGTGATGATTTTCAGACAGGATGCGATCACCCGTAGATCTGTGGCGATTGGCTGCTGGAGCGCCAACAGGTTCATGCACACCGACTCGATTTCGTGTTCCACCTGATTGATTTCCCGGTCGCCGCCCACTACCTCAGCGGCGAGGTCTTTATCCAGATTTTTCAGCGCTTCCATGGTTTCCCTAATCCTCCGGTCCACCACGGCGCCCATTTCCTTCATGCTGCGGTTCAAGTCCGCCAGCTTCTGATCGAAATATTTTCTAGGCATTTGAGAATTTCTCCTTTTATTATAATGGAATCCGCTGGGTTTGTCTACGATTAACCAAACCGGCCGGTGATGTATTCCTCGGTTCGCTTATCCTTAGGAGTACTGAACATCAGCTGGGTTCTGTCAAACTCAATGATCTCCCCCAGAAGGAAAAACGCCGTCATATCCGCCACACGGGCGGCCTGCTGCATGTTGTGAGTTACCACGATCACTGTGTAATCCTTTTTCAGTTCCTCCATCAGGTCCTCAATCTTCAGGGTCGAGATAGGATCTAAGGCAGAAGTAGGTTCATCCATCAGCAGGATATCCGGCTCCACCGCCAAAGCCCGGGCGATACAAAGCCTTTGCTGCTGGCCCCCTGACAACCCTAAAGCGGACTTTTTCAGCCGGTCTTTTACCTCTTCCCACAACGCGGCGCCCCGCAATGACTTTTCCACAATCTCGTCCAGCTTTGCGCGGCTCTTGATTCCGTGAACTCTAGGGCCATAGGCGATATTGTCATACACGCTCATGGGAAAGGGATTGGCTTTCTGGAACACCATGCCCGCCCGCTTCCGCAGCAGGGTGACATCCGTGCGGGGATCATAAATGTCTTCTCCGTCGATTTTAATGGTCCCAGTAATTTTGCATCCGTCGATCAGGTCATTCATCCGATTCAGAGATTTGATGCAGGTGGATTTCCCGCAACCTGAGGGGCCGATGAAGGCGGTAACCTGATTGGCCGGAATTTCCAGGTTCAGATTTTTTAAAGCGTGAAAGTCCCCGTAATACAGGTCCATATTTTGAATACTTACTTTACTGTTTTCCATGTTATTGTTCTCCTTTTTTCAAGGTCTTGCTCACCAATCCGGCCAAAAGATTCAAAAGGAACACGATGACCAGCAGGACTGAGGCGGTGGCGAAGGCGATATGGAACGCGTCGTCAGAGGTAGCCTGCATGGCGGTCTGATACAGGTGGAGGGTCAGGGTCCGGCCGGAGTTCATGATCTGGCCGAAGAAGTCCTTGGGCATATTGTAAGACATACCAGAGGTATACAACAACGCCGCTGATTCTCCTACGATACGGCCCATAGCCAGAATGACGGCGGTAAGAATTCCGGGAACGGCGCAGGGCAGCACGATGCCTAAAATCACCCGCAGCTTGCCCGCGCCCAGGGCCATAGCGCCCTCCTTATAGGAACCGGGCACCGCGAGGAGGCTTTCCTCAGTAGTGCGGACAATAGTAGGCAGAATGCACAGGGTCATGGTCAGGCATCCGGCCAGAATAGAGGTACCCATACGGAACATTACACAGAAGACCGTGTAACCGAACAGGCCGAACAGAATCGAGGGGATACCGGACAAAATCTCCGTGGTAAACCGAATGGCCCGTACCAGCCGTCCCTGCTTGGCGTACTGGGTCAGGTAAATCGCGGAGGAAATTCCGATGGGGGTGGCGATCAGCAGGGTGATGACCACAATGTACAGGGTATTGATGATCATGGGCAAAATACCCTTATCGCCGTCCGGAGACTCTGAGTAAGCGGTGCTGAGGAAAGCCCAGTTGATGTGCGGCAGGCCGTTGACTAAAATATACAAGATGATACCCACCAGCACGATTACAGTCAGCAGTGCCGCGCCGTTGATGGCGATTTTTAACAAAAGGTCTGAGGGGCGGCGTTTTTTCTGATAAAGGGATTTAGTCACGCTCCATCTGCACCCCTTTCTTGGAAATATAAGTAAAGGCGATATTGACGATCATGATAAACACGAACAGCACCAACCCGATGGCGAACAGGGCCTGGCGGTGGAGTCCGGAAGAATAGGACATCTCAATGACGATACCGGTGGTCATCAGCCGGACAGTTCCCAGGATCGAGGGCATCTGTACCACGTTGCCGGCCACCATGATCACAGCCATGGTTTCGCCGATGGCTCGGCCCACGCCTAAAATGACGCCCGCCAGAATGCCGGATTTCGCTGCGGGGACCGTCACCTTAAAAATGGTTTTCACCGGAGTGGTCCCCAGCGCAAGGGAAGCTTCCCGGTAAGCTACCGGCACCGCCCGCAGAGAGGTTTCGGACACGCTGACAATAGTGGGAAGCACCATAATCGCTAAAATCAAAATCACTGCCAACAGGCTATCGCCGATGGTCTGACCGGGGAACATGCCCCGAATAGCGGGAACAATAATCAGCATGCCGAAAAAGCCATACACCACCGAGGGAATTCCCGCCAGCAGCTGTACCGCAGGACGGACCACACTGGCTACCCATTTAGGAGCGGTTTCTGAGAGAAAAATCGCGGTTAAAATCCCGATGGGGACCCCGATGATCACTGCTCCCACAGTACCGGCGATGGAAGAGAGTATCAAAGGCAGAATGCCGTAAATGTCGCTTTTCGGTTCCCATTCAGTGCCGAAAAGAAAATTTCCCAAACCGATTTCCGCGATGGCCGGCGCTCCGGAAACAATCATATATACGGTGATAATCACCACAGAGCCTACCGACACGCAGGCGAAAATTCGAAAAATACTTTCCGCCAGTTTTTCGCCGCCCTTAGTCCAAATGGCCAGTACGCCTGCCACCAGGCCTAAAATCAGGGTGAGGAGAAAGGGCCACTGATAACTGATGACGATGTTGCTTACACCCAGAGAGGTCACCGCCGTCTGGATAGAAGAACTGGTCATCAAGACAATGAGCGGGGTCACCGCGGAAAGCACAAAACCGGTTCCCGCCAAGCCGGGCTTCTTCAGAAGAAGCAGAACTCCTCCCGCCAGAGCCAGCGCCGCGCCGCAAGCCACGGCGATTTTGGAAAGCAGGGGAATGGAAATCAAATAGCCCTGGAACCGGATCCCCGGACTGGTTAAAATCTGATAAGCGGACAGCACAAAGCTGCTGTCTTTAAAAGTGTAATTGACATAAGGAAGAAAAAATGTAGCGATTGGAACGAGTCCCATGATAACGGCAAAAAACATCTTCAGTTTCTGTTTCTGCCGTTTCCTTTTTAAATGGGCGTCGTCTTTCATGGTCGTTTCCATGTGAAACCTCCTTAGCGCCGTCCCTTTTTCCTTACCGGACCGCGCTTTCTTTCGATTGGTAAAACCGCCAAACGGACCTCATGACAGAAGTCAATTGAGGTCCGGGCGTAAAAATGTTAAAGGGAGTTTGTGATATGTAATTTTCAGAAGAAGTAAATCTATGTACAACTTTCCGCCGCGCAGGCTCTCATATGTTTTCCAGCTGTTTCGAGGTGCAGCTCTTAGGCTGTTTCCCCGCATGGTCGTCAGCCCGTATTTTATCATGCTATTTCGGCTACCGGCCTGCGGCGGTCTGCGTGCGCCTCCGGTTTTGGACTAGCTTAGCCCGTTCCCTGGATCGTAAAGGCGCGGGGCCTGCTTGGGACTGTGTTTATTGATTTTCCGTATTCTCGTCGATATCCACGGTAACCAGTTTCTGATCGGCGATGATCTGCTGGCCCTCGTCAGATTTCAGGAAATCGAACCAGGCTTTTACCAGCTCACTGTCGGTGCCCTTGGTGTAGATCTCAACGAAAGGACGCTGTACCACATAAGTTCCGTTAGATACGTTTTCTTCCGTGGCCTCTACGCCGTCTACAGACACCGCCTTGATCTCATCACTGACAGAAGCCAGGGACACATAGCCGATGGCTGACGGATCGGAAGCGACTTTGGAAACAACGATACCGGTTTCCTGAACTTCAGCGGCGTAAACGCATTTCTTGTCATCGCCGAAACCGAAAATGCTTTCAAAACCATCTCTGGTACCAGAACCTTCCTCACGGCCGATTACGGTGATCGCGGCGTCATTTCCGCCTACCTCGCTCCAGTTGGTGATCTCGCCGGCAAAGATCTTTTCGATCTGCTCAGAGGTCAGAGCGGTTACCGGGTTTTCCGGGTTGACCGCAATGGCGATACCATCCAGCGCGATGGTGACTTTCGTGAACTTTCCATCGGGATCCTCTTCGTCCTTTACTTTTCTGGACAAATCCCCGATTAAGGCGGTGCCGTCGTTAACCGCGGTTACGGCGGAGCCAGAACCCGTATTCGCTTTCTCTACAGTTACGCCCTCATATTTGGCCATAAAGGCTTCGCCCAAAGCGTTACAAACGGCGGTCATGGAAGTGGAACCGTTCAGCGTCAAAGTGCCGGAAAGATCGGCGTAAGTATCTTCAGCGCTGTCTGTGGATTCTTCCTGAGATTCCGTCTGGCTGCTGGAAGTCTGAGTGGCGGAGCTACCGTTGTCGGTGGGAGTGACTTCGCTGCTGCAGCCGGCAAACAGGGACAAGGCCATCAGTCCGGCCAGCACAATCGATGCGATTTTTTTCATTTCAATTTCCTCCTAATTTTCGAATACGCTGTTATCTTACTTTCGCTATGTTAAATTTACGTTAAGCTTATATTATATTTCAGCCTAAACTTGAAGGATCCCGTTCCCGCGCCGCCTGCTAAAAATTGACCCCATCCGGCGGCTATCTCTGGGCTCAGGAAACTTTCTTCCCCCGCTTTTCCACTCTTTTTTCCATTTTTTACCCTTTCAGGAAATTGGAAAACGAGAAGCCTCAGCCGACCTTTTTTCTTTCTTCCTTCTTCTTTCCCTCTTTTCCTCCCTTTTTCCTTTTCCCTCTTCTTTCCCTCTTCCCCCCCCTTTTTCCTTTTCCCTCTTCTTTCTCTTTTCCCTCTTTTTTCTCTTTTCCCTCCTTCAAGATGATTCCGGCTGGTGATCCTATGTCAAGATTTAGTACAAGTTAAAATGAGAAATTAATCCTCACCTT